>JBAVUQ010000158.1:0-4625 GCA_049696855.1 Candidatus Aminicenantales bacterium | reverse complement strand
CGAGTCTGACGAAACTCAACAGAAGCGCCGCCACCCTGACCAAGAACAGGACGGAGGGGTCGGTCAGCCCCTTTAGCGGCATGTGCGTGACCTGCGTCGACGGCTGCATCGGGATGTGCGAGATCGGAAAATCCGCCTACCGCGGCCACGAGGTCCTCTATCCCCAGCCGTTCGGGATCATCACCGCGGCCTGCGAGAAGGACTATCCCGTCGACCTGTCCCATTTCAGCATCATGGGCACGGCCAAGGGAGCCTACGGCGTCCCCGCGGACAGCGACAAGGCGACGTTCGAGAAAGTCACGGTGGAGACCGAGATCGGCAGCAAGAAGGACATCAAGATGAAGCTGCCCTTCGTCATCTCCGGCATGGGCTCGACCAACATCGCCAAGCAGAACTGGGCCGGGCTCGCGGGCGGGGCGGCCATCTCCGGGGTCATCCTGACGATCGGCGAGAACGTCGTCGGCATGGATGACGAGACCGAGCTCAAGAACGGCAAGGTCGTCCGGTCCCCGGATATGGAGTTCCGCATCAAGTCGTACCGCGACTGGCAGGACGGCTACGGCGACGTCGTCGTTCAGGCCAACGTCGAGGACACCCGGCTCGGCGTCCAGGAATACACCATCCAAAAGCTCGGGATCGAGACGGTCGAGCTCAAGTGGGGCCAGGGGGCCAAGGACATCGGCGGCGAGGTCAAGCTCAAGACCGTCAAGAAAGCCCAGTCCCTGAAAAAGAAGGGCTACATCGTCCTGCCCGACCCCGAGGACCCGGCCGTCATCGCGGCCTTCGAAAAGGGCAGCTTCAAGGAGTTCGAGCGCCACTCCCGCATGGGCATGGTCGACGAAGGCGACTTCATGAAGCGGGTCGAGCAGCTGCGCAAGGCCGGGGCCAAGCGGATCTTCCTCAAGACGGGCGCCTACCGGCCGGCCGACCTGGCCCGGGCCGTCAAGTACGCGTCCCTGGCCAAGCTCGACCTCCTGACCGTCGACGGCGCCGGCGGAGGCACGGGCATGAGCCCCTGGCGGATGATGAATGAATGGGGCATCCCGGCCGTCGAGATGTGGTCGATGACCTACAAGTTCGCCGACCAGCTGGCCAAGCAGGGCGAGTACGTCCCGGACTTGGCCTTCGCCGGCGGCATCACCTTCGAGGACCAGATCTTCAAGGCCCTGTCCCTCGGCGCGCCCTACGTCAAGCTCGTCGGCATGGCCCGCTCGCCCATGGCGGCGGCCATGGTCGGCAAGACGATCGGCGGCCGCATCAACGACGGCCAGATCCCGGTCTACGTCGAGCGCTTCGGCAGCAGCAAGGACGAGATCTTCGTCACCGCGCCTGAACTCAAGCGCCGCTTCGGCGACCGGTTCGACCAGCTGCCGTCCGGAGCCATGGGCGTCTACACGTACTTCGAACGCCTGAGCCAGGGCCTCCGCCAGCTGATGGCCGGCGCACGCAAGTTCAACCTCGGCTTCATCAACCGCGACGACATCGCGTCCATCACCCACGACGTGGCCGACATCAGCGGCATCCCCTTCATCACCGATGTCGACAAGGCCGAGGTCCAGAAGATCCTCAAGGCGAAGTAGATCTCGGCGGCCGTAGAGTTACCTCCCGCAGGGGGGACGGGCCTCGACCCGTCCCCCCGCTTTTCTTTGGACATCCTTCCATATATAATGAAGCTCGCCCGGACTCCGACCCGGCGGGAGGTCCCGATGATCGCGCTCAAGGATGTTCTGGCCCTTCTCGACGGAGAGCTCCTCACCCCGGCGACCGCCCCCGATGCGGCCTTCCAGAGGGTCTTCGCCTCCGACCTCATGAGCGACGTCCTGACCGCCGCGGAGCCCGGAGCGCTCCTCCTGACCGGCCTGGCCAACGCCCATGTCGTCTCGACCTGTTCCGTGGCCGATCTGGCCGGCGTCGTTTTCGTCCAGGGAAAGCGCCCGGCCGCAGAGGTCATCGGCCAGGCGCAGGCCCGGAGCTTGCCTCTGATCAGCACGAAAATGACCATGTTCGAGGCCTGTGCGAGAATGGCCGGGCTGGTCGAGGACGGAGGCCATGCCCGCCGCTGAGGCCGTCTATCGCCAGGGATTCTCGGTCAAGGGCGGGGATTTCGCCAAGGCCGGCGCGGCCGCCTGCGAGATCAAAGAGCTCCTGAAGGATCTCGGACTCGATACGTCGACGGTGCGCCGGGCGGCCATCGTCGCCTATGAGGCGGAGATGAATGTCATCATGTACGCTTGGGAGGCGCGGATGGACCTGACCGTCTCCCCGGAGGAAGTCCGCCTCATCATCGACGACCGCGGCCCCGGCATCGCCGACGTCGAGCTGGCCCTGACGGAAGGCTATTCGACCGCGACGGCCGAGATGCGGGAGCTCGGCTTCGGCGCCGGCATGGGCCTGCCGAACATCAAGAGGAACGCCGACGTCTTCGCCATCGACTCGGAGGTGGGCCGGGGGACGCGCCTCGAGATCATCATCCGGACGAACGGACACGTGACGCCATGAACGAAAAGAACTTTCACGCCATCCACATCACCAAGGACAAATGCATCGGCTGCACGCATTGCATGTCCGCATGCCCGACCCGGGCCATCCGGGTCAACGACGGCAAGGCCCGCATCATCGACCAGCTCTGCATCGACTGCGCCGAGTGTCTCCGCGTCTGCCCCCACGAGGCCGTCCATTCCCACACGACCTCGTTCGCCGCGCTCGAGGCTTTCGACTACAAGGTGGCCATCCCTTCGACGGTGATCTACGGTCAGTTCGGTCCCACCGTCGTTCCCAACGAGATCCTGTCCGCCCTGCGCCGCGTCGGGTTCGACGAGGTCTACGACCTCAGCTCGATCTGCGAGCTCAACTGCGCGGCCACCGAAGAGTATCTCGCCGAGCATCCCCGGCCGCGGCCGTACATCACCGCGACCTGCCCCGTCGTCGTCCGGATCATCCAGCGGCGCTATCCCTCTCTTTGCGGACAGATCCTGCCGATCGAGCCGCCGCGGGAGATCGCGGCCAAGATCCTGCGGACCATCCTGCCCAAGGCGCTGGGGATAGCGGCCGAGAAGATCGGCATCATCCACATCACCCCTTGCCCGGCCAAGATCGTGTCCATCAACTGCCCGGCGACCCTGGCCAAGTCCTACCTTGACGGCGCCATGTCGATCAGGGACATCTTCCCCCAGATCCTCAAGGCCCTGCGCAAGAGCGATGAGGACTCCATGATGCGCCATCTCTTCCCGGAGACGCTCTTCAGCGGCACGGGCATGGGCTGGCCGCTCTCGGGAGGCGAGACGCGCGGCCTCAAGAGCCACCGGGCCGTGGCCGTCTCGGGCATCCGGGACACCATGCGCGTCCTCGATGAGGTCGAGGGGGGATTGCTCCAGGATATCGACCTCCTCGAGTGCACGGTCTGCCCCGACGGTTGCGTGGGCGGGCCGCTCGGAGTGGAGAACCGTTTCCTGGCCAAGAGCCGCGTCCTGGAGCTCGTCGCCGCCGCCGGCGAGCACGCGGTCGTCGATCAGAAGGACGTCAGCCGTCTCTATCACAAGAATTTCCTGTCGTTCGACCACCCCGTATCGGCGGCCGAGCCCCGGCCGCTCGACAGCGACCCGGCCAAGGCCATCCGCAAGGCCAAGCGCCGCGAGAAGCTCTTCGCCGGCCTGCCCCGGAAGGATTGCGGCGTGTGCGGAGCGCCCGATTGCCGGACCCTGGCCGACGATATCGTCCGCGGGTTCGCCCGCCTCGAGGACTGCCCGTTCGTCAGGCCGGCCAAGAGCAAGAAGGAGAAGCGATGACACTCGGCGAACTCGCGGCCCATCTCGATCTCAAGGTCTTCACGACCGGCCTGCCGCTCGACAAGCCCGTCCTCGGCGGATACGCGAGCGACCTTCTGTCGGACGTCATCGGCCACGGCCGCAAAAGCGACCTCTGGCTGACCATGCAGGTCCACCCGAACATCGTCGCGGTCGCCGTCCTCAAGGACCTGGCCGGGATCGTGCTCGTCAACGGCCGGGAGCCCGCCCCGGAAACCTTGGCGCAGGCGGTGCGGGAGAAGGTGCCTCTCCTCGGCGCGCGGTCCGGCACGTTCGACCTCGCCGGAAGGCTGTACGGGCTGGGCATCAAGGGGAGTTGATGGCGCTCCGGCGTCTCCGGGCGGACCTCCACATCCATACCTGTCTCTCCCCCTGCGGCGAGCTGACGATGTCGCCGCGCGCCGTAGTCCGCCGGGCCCGGGAGGCCGGCCTCGATCTCATCGCCGTGACCGATCACAATACGACCGAGAACGCGGCGGCCGTGATCGAGGCCGCCGCCGGGACGGGCCTGGCCGTCCTCCCCGGCATCGAGATGACGACCGCCGAGGAGGTCCACATCCTCGGCCTCTTCGAGGCGGGGACGGCCCTCGGGCCTTTTCAGGCCGAGGTCTACGGAAATCTCCCGGACCTCCCTTCCAAGATGAAATTCGTCGACGACCAGGTCATCGTCGACGCGGCGGACTACGTCACCGGCTTCTGCCCGCGCTGCCTTTTCGGGGCGACCCTCTTGTCCGTCCAGGATGCGGTCGAGCTCATCCGCGGCCACGGGGGACTGGTCATCGCCTGTCACGTCGACCGGGAGTCTTTCAGCATCATCTCCCA
>JBAVUQ010000157.1:0-22314 GCA_049696855.1 Candidatus Aminicenantales bacterium | reverse complement strand
GGGGCATCGTTTATAAGTAGATTCTTGCCTTTCCCTGCGATTTGCCTTTGACTGTAAGGAGGTCAGGATGTCTCGAAAGACCCAGAGAGTTATGTTCGCCGCAGCCGCGATCGCGGTCGTCTTCGCGTTCACGGGCTGCCAGGATATCAGCTATTCCAAGCTCTCCGCCAACTATCACTTCGGCAAGGCCAACAGCCTCTTCCGGGAGAACCAGTACCGGAAGGCCATCACCGAATACGAGGCCACGCTCAAGTTCAACCCCAAGATGACCCAGGCGTACCGGTTCCTGGGCGAGAGCTACAAGCAGCTCTACAAGCCCGGCGTCGACACGCCCCTCAACAAGGAGCTCGAGCAGAAGACCCTGGCCGCCCTGATCAAAGCCCTCGAGATCGAGCCCAACAACAAGGACATCATCTACTCGCTCGGCGATATGTACGACAAGCTCAAGAAATTCCCCGAGGCCCAGAAACTCTACCTCCGCATCATCGAGCTCCAGCCGGAGAACATGAGCAACTACTACGTCGTGGCCGAGTTCTACAAGCGCTATTCCGCGGACAATAAGGAGATCGCCAAGAAGGCGGAATCCATGTACCTGCGCCGGATCGAGACCGACCCCGACAATCCCCAGGGTTACGCCTACATGGCGGCCTACCTGGAACAGGTCGCGGGAGGCCCCGAGGAGCTGCTGAAGTCCTTCGAAAAGGCGGCCGATTTCTGGCAGAAGAGGATCAGCCTCCAGCCCGATTCCGCCGAGGCCATGCTGGCCCTGGGCGTCAACCAATGGTCGCGCTCTTACCGCTTCCAGTTCCTGACCGTCCAGGAGAGATTGAAACTGGCCCAGGCCGCCCTCCAGTCCATCACCAAAGCCATCGAGCTCGACCCGAACTACCCCGAGCCGTACGCCTGGATGGGCCCTCTCTACCAGGCCGTTCTGGCCAAGCTCGAGCCCGAGAAGGAAGCCCGCTACAACGCCGAGGGCGCCCGTTATCTCGAGAAGTTCTCGGAGATGAGAAAGCGGGCCGCCGAGCGCAAGAAGCTCGAGGAAGAGCTGAAGAAGTAGCCCGGTCCTCAGCGTCGGCCCGGGAAAGGGCTTCCGGGAACCGACTTGGCCTGAAAGTTGACAATTACCTCGAATTTTAGTATTTTAGGTCGTCTTTCTATCTCTCGTTTAAGGTTAGAAGCTCATGAGGACGTTTATTCCAAAAAAGGATGAGATCGAACAGAAGTGGTGGCTGGTCAACGCCGACGGCCGCATCCTCGGACGCCTGGCCACCGAGATCGCCGACCTGATCCGTGGCAAGAGGAAGCCCCAGTTCGTGAGGCACCTGGACACCGGGGACTTCGTCGTCGTCATCAACGCCGAGAAGATCAAGGTCACCGGGCGGAAGCTCGATCAGAAGAAGTATTACCACCACTCCCTCTACCCCGGCGGCATCAAGGAGATCACCCTCAAGGACCTCCTGGCCACGAAGCCGGAGGAGGTCATCAAGAACGCCGTCTGGGGCATGGTCCCCAAGGGAAAGCTCGGCCGGGCCCTGTACAAGAAGCTCAAGGTCTACCGCGGACCCTCCCACCCCCACGAAGCCCAGAACCCCCAGGAATACAAGTTTTAGGAGGCCACTTTGAGTCTGATCCAGCACTACGGAACGGGGAAGAGGAAATCGGCCATTGCCCGGGTCTTCCTGCGTTCGGGCAAAGGCGATATCACGCTCTTCGTCAACAAGAGGCCGCGGCCCTTCGCCGATTATTTCAAGCTCGACGCCTACAAGGTCATCATCCGCCAGCCGCTCCAGCTCACGGAGACGCAGGACAAGTTCGACATGTTCCTCCGGATCAGCGGCGGCGGGGCCAAGGCCCAGGCCGAGGCCGTCCGGCTCGGCATCTCCCGGGCCCTGGTCGAGTTCAACCGCGAGCTCAGGCCCGTGCTCAAATCGGCCGGCCTGCTGACGCGCGACGCGCGGGTCAAAGAGCGGAAAAAATACGGATTGCTGGGCGCCCGCAAGGCTCCTCAGTACCACAAGCGTTAAAGAGGAGGCTCATCTTGGTTTCCGTTACGATGAAAGAACTGTTGGAAGCGGGCGTCCACTTCGGGCACCAGACCAAGCGCTGGAACCCAAAGATGAAGGAATACATCTTCGGTCAGAGGAACGGCATCTACATCGTCGACCTGCAGAAGACGATCAAGAACTTCAAAGAGGCCCTGAACTACCTCCGCGGCGTCGCCGAAGAGGGCAAGATGATCCTCTTCGTCGGCACCAAGAAGCAGGCCCAGGACATCGTCCGGGATTACGCCACGAAGTGCGAGTCGGCCTATGTCAACCAGCGCTGGCTCGGCGGCCTGCTGACGAACTTCGCTATCGTCCGGACGAGCGTCGACAAGCTCAAGGAGCTCGAGGAGATGAAGGAGGACGGCCGCTGGGACCTCCTGTCGAAGAAGGTCCAGTCCAAGCAGGAGAAGGTCTACCGCAAGCTCCAGAAGAACCTGGGCGGCCTGAAGACCATGGCCGGGCTCCCCGGAGCCATCTTCATCATCGACTCCTCGAAGGAGACGATCGCCATCGCCGAGGCGCACAAGATGCACATTCCCATCGTGGCCGTCGTCGACACCAACGGCGACCCCGAGGTCATCACCTATCCCATCCCCGGCAACGACGACGCGGTGCGGGCCATCGAGCTGTTCGCCTCGAAGGCCGCCGAGTCGATCATCGAAGGCAAGAAGAACCGGATCAGCAAGGAGCTCCTCGAGGAGAAGGCGGCCGAAGAGGCCGCGGCGCCCGCCGAAGGCGGAACGCCCGAGGGCGAGATCCCCGAAGAGACCTGATCATCGAGGGGGAGACCATGGAAATCACGGCTGAAAAAGTCAAAGAGCTGCGCGAGAGGACCGGCATCGGCATGATGGAGTGCAAGGCCGCCCTGGCCGAGAGCGACTGCGACCTGGAAAAGGCCATCGAGCTCCTGCGCAAGAAGGGCTACGCCCGGGCCGAGGCCAAATCCAGCCGGGCCGCCAAGGAAGGCCTGGTCGGCTCTTATATCCACATGAACGGCCGCATCGGCGTCCTGATCGAGGTCAACTGCGAGTCCGACTTCGTCGCCCGCAACTCCGAGTTCCAGGACCTGGTCAAGGAGCTCGGCCTGCAGATCGCTGCGGCCAAGCCGCGCTGGATCGCCTCGAGCGATGTCCCGGCGGACATCGCGGCCAAGGAAAAAGAGATCATCCTGGCCCAGCTCGGCGACATGAAGAAGCCGCCGGAGATCATGGAGAAGATCGTCCAGGGCAAGCTCGGCAAGTTCTTCGAGGAAGTCTGCCTCCTCGACCAGCCCTACATCCGCGACGACAAGCTCAAGGTCCGCGATCTCATCACCCAGCTCGTCGCCAAGATGGGCGAGAACATCAAGATCGGACGGTTCGCGCGCTTCGAGATCGGCCAGGACTGAAGCTCCACGGAATAACGCCCGCGGAATCCGGAGATTGAACTCCGGGCCCGAACGGGTATAGAATACGGCCCGGAGCCAAGCCTATGCCCACATCCAAGCCTGCCTACAAGCGCATCCTCCTCAAGATCTCGGGCGAATCCTTCCTCGGCGACGTCGCCACCGGCATCGATTTCGACCGGGCCGTCGCCGTCGCCCGCGAGATCAAGGACGTCCACGACCTCGGCGTCGACGTCGCCGTCATGATCGGCGGCGGCAACCTCTTCCGCGGCGCCCGGGGCATCAAGGACGGCATCGACCAGGGCTCGGCCGACCAGATGGGCATGCTGGCCACCGTCATCAACGGCATCGCCCTCCAGGCGGCCCTCGACAAGGCCGGGGCCGATACGCGCCACGTCTCGGCCATCGAGATCAAGTCCGTGGCCGAGCCGTTCATCCGCCGGCGGGTCATCCGGCACATGGAGAAGGGCCGGATCATCATCTTCTCGGCCGGCATCGGCTGCCCCTACTTCACGACCGACACGGCCGCGGCCCAGCGGGCCCTCGAGATCGGGGCCGAGATCATCTTCAAGGCGACCAAGGTCGACGGCGTCTACTCGTCCGATCCGGTCACCGACAAGGCGGCCAGGCGGTTCAAGACGATCCGCTACATCGACGTCCTCAAGAAGAACCTCAAGGTCATGGACGCCACGGCCATCTCGCTCTGCAGCGACAACGGCATGCCCATCCTCGTCTTCGCCCTGGGCCAGGGCGGCAACATCAAGCGGGCCGTCATGGGCGAGGCCATCGGCACGCGGGTCTATTAAGAAGGGGGATTCATCATCTCGAGAGGGACACCATGGTCAAAGACCTGCTCAACGATACGGCCAAGAAGATGAAGACCTCGGCCGACCATTTCCGCAAGGAGATCGGCATGCTTCGGACCGGCCGGGCCAATATCAGCATCTTCGAGGAGATCAAGGTCAGCTACTACGGCGTGCCCACGCCGGTCAACCAGGTCGCGACCATCAAGGTCCCGGAGCCAACCCTCATCGTCGTCCAGCCCTATGACCCCTCGATGCTCGAGCCGGTCGACAAGGCCATCCGCGGGGCCGACCTCGGCTTCAATCCCCTCAACGACGGCAAGCTCCTCCGCGTCCCCATCCCGCCCCTCGACGAGGAGCGCCGCCGGGAGATGGCCAAGAAGATCGGCAAGATGCTCGAGGAGGAGAAGACGGCCCTGCGCAACATGCGCCGCGAAGCCAAGGAGTTCATCGAGGAGCTCGAAAAGGAGAAGGAGATCACCGAGGACGATAAATTCTCGGGGATCGAGCACCTCCAGAAGCTCCTCGACGAGACGGTCGCCAAGGCCGAGGAGTCGGCCGCCGCCAAGGAAAAAGAGATCCTCGAACGGTGACACACAACTAAATACACTTAATTCGGACGGTTGGATCTGGGAGAATTGGGAGCGGCTCCCGCCTCGGCGATGGCAATTAAGTGTATTTAGTTGTGTGTCACCGAATTAGCAGCCAGCCGGCTTCTTCACGAACCAGTTCTCGCGCGAGCCGAACTTCGTCCGGATGGCGATCCCCCAGCCGACGGCGTTCATCACGAACGTGAACAGGAAGCCGAGCACGGGCACGAACCCGGCCAGGCTGAAGACGAGGAGGCCCATCAGCACGGCGCCCATGGCGGAGACGCTCTTCGAGCCGAGGGCCCGCAGGGCGCTTTCACCGAGGAGGAAGAAGACGGCCAGACGGCCGAACATCTGGATGATGAACCCGGCCACGGCGAGCGCCAGGAAAATGGGGATGCCGATGAGGATGAAGCTCAGCAGGGCGGCGAAGAAGACGAGCATCGTGAAGACGAGCATGGTCACGATCCCGGTCCCCAGCACCGGCCAGAAATGCTGCCGGATTTCCCCGGCGGCGAAGGCGATGGGCTTGGGGACGAGGGCGGCGCCCAACACCGCGACGATGAGCCAAAGGAAGATGAGGACGAGCTTGACGACGACGATGATCGGGATGAGCGAGAGGGAAAAGGCGCCCTTGAAGAGGTGCCCGTCCCGGAACAGCCTGTCGCCGAGCTCGCGCGTTTGGAAGTAGATCGTGTCCCCGCCGATGGCGCAGCCGGGCTCCTTCACCAGGGTCCCGCCGAGCGCCGCCAGGTCCTTGGCGATCGAGGCCGTGGGCTTGACGACGATCCGCGAGCCGATGCCGACCACGGACTGGCCGACCTCGCCGCTGATGGTGATGGAACCGCCGATGACCACGACGTCGCCCCGGATCTTGCCCTCGATGAGGACGCGGCCGCCGAAGCTGACGATCTCTTCCTGGGTTTCGCCCGGGGCGATGGTGATCTCCTTCTGGGAGCTGATCTCGGCCCGCGCCGCCGGCGGAGCCGCGAGCGGGGCCAGGACGAACAGGCCGAACAGGGCCAGAGCCGATATCTTCTTCATCATGATTGTTCTCCCTGACGGAGGTATCGTCTCGCCCCGAAGAAGGCGAGAAGCGACAGGAGGGACCCCAGGCCGATGACGACGATGACGCCCGCCGGGCCCAGCAGGCGCGCGAATGTCTCCAGGCCGGCGAAGCCCAGGGTCAGGAGGTCGCCGGCGACGTCCAAAAGAACGTTCCCGAGCTTGAGCGTCTTGGCGGCCAGGGGTGTCGCGAAGGCGATGACCGAACCGAAGAAGCTGTTGACGGCGACCAGGACGTCGAAGACGCTCTGGCCGGTGAAGATGCGGAAGCCGAGGAGACCGACGGCCAGGGCCGTCATGGCCGCGACGAGGGGCGAGAGCCAGCCGGCCTTGCGGACTTCCGGCTCGGGCAGGCTGTCCATGACCGAACGAGCGAAGCCGGCCGGCACCTCGAAGGGGGTGAGAGTGGTGAAGGCCTCGTGGAGCAGCCGCCTCTCGGCCAGCGCGTCGCGGCAGGCCGGGCAGCAGTCGACGTGCTCTTCGAGCTTCCGGGCGTCGTAGGGGCCGAGCCCGCCCTCGAGGTAGAGATAGAGGTTTTCGGGGCGCGGGCAGGACGTCACGATCCCTCCATCCTCTTTCTCAATAATTCCTTGGCCTGGAAGACGCGGTTCTTGACCGTTCCGACGGGCAGGCCCTTGATGTCGGCGATCTCCTCGTAAGAGAACTCGTTGACGTGCCGAAGGACGAACAGCTCCCGGAGCGCTTCCGGGACGGACGCCAGAGCCCGCTCGATCTTCTCCCGGATCTCGGCCAGCTCGAACTTGCGGGCGACCGACGGCCCCGGATCGGCGACCTGGGGCATGAGCGGACCTTCGTCGTCGTCGACCGGCTGGTCGATGGAGACGGTCGGCAGCTTCTTCTTCCTCCAGTGGTCGATGAGGTGGTTCGAGGCGATCTTGAACAGCCAGGTGCTGAACTTGAAGTCCGGACGATAAGACGCCAGCGAACAGTAGGCCTTGAGGAAGATCTCCTGGGCGAAATCGAGCGCCGCCTCGCGCTCCCCGGTCATGCGGCCGAGATAGCTGGTGAGCGGCTGCTCGTATTTGCGGACGATCATCTCGAATGCCTTCCGGTCTCCTCTGAGGGCCCGGGACACAAGTTTGCGGTCTTCTGTCATCGAGAGAGCATCCTGCCCTCGTGTGTTCATACGGGCCTCGGACCGAATGGTTTATCGTCCCTTAGCGCCGGGCGCCTTCGGTATCGTCGATGATCTCGGTCCCGGGCGGGACCTTGAGGGTGAAGGTCTTGTCCGGGATGCGCACGCCGGTTCTGACCTGGCTGAAGACGAACTCGCGCTTGTTCCCGGCCCACTCGAGGAAGATGGCCCGGCGCAGGAGCCAGGTCGTCTCGTCGATCTCGAGAAGGATGTGGGTATAGTCGCCCTCCGTCTTGGGGGTCAGCTTGACCTGGCGGACGCGGGTTGCGTCCGTCGGGAAGGGGCTGTCCTCGATGACATAGGCGTCGCGGAAGGACATCGTCCCGAGGAAGATGCCGATGATGTCGGACTCCAGGGCCTCCTTGGAGACCGGGCTCCGGGTGAGCTGTTTTTCTTCGGGCAGATACATCTCCAGGACGCCTTCCTTGCAGAGGAAGACCTTTTCCTGGGGGGTCTTATAGTTCCAGCGCATGCGGTCGGGCTTCTGCAGGAAGAGATCGCCCCTTTCGCGCAGGGGCTCCGAGATCGACATGGAATAATAGAGCTGCTCGAAGCGGGCCTGGAGGGTGGTCGCGGCCTTGAGGGCCTGTTCCAGCCTGGCCACGGCCTCGTCGGGGGACAGGGCCGGGGCGGCCGAAGCCGCCGACGCGGCCTGCGGCATAAGCACGGCCGCGAGGGCGAGCCTCCCCAGGGCGACCACGAGCGCGCGCTTCATGGCGGATATTATAACATTTTGTTATATACTCGCGAACGTGAAATCCGGCTTTGTCCTGGCCATCATCGCCTATGCGGCCGTTCTTTGGGCGGCCGGGCTCGGCCTCAAGCGGCGGCCCGGGAGCCTGGATTCGTTCTTTCTGGCCTCGAGACGGCTCGGCGCCGGCCGCGTGGCCTTCTCCCTCTGCGCTTCGTGGATCGGGGCGGCCTCTCTTCTCGTCTCGACCGATGAAGCCTGCCGCGATGGCCTCAGCGCGATCTGGATCGTCGGCCTGCCCGCGGTCGCAACGCTGCTCATCCTGACGGCCCTCACCCGGCCGATCCGGGCGGTCTCCGGCCTGACCCCCTCCTCGCTGATGCGCGACCGGTACGGCAGGACGGCCGGGACGCTGACGACCGTTCTCGTCGTCTGGTACATGGTCGTCATGGCCGCCTCGCAGATGGTCGCGGCCGGGCCCTTCCTGGGCGCCTTTCTGGGCACGGGGCCCTTCCTGAGCCTTCTCCTCGCCTCGGGGATCGTCATGGTCTACTCCGCCGCCGGCGGTCTGCAGGCCGTGACCAGGACCCATGTCCTCCAATTTGTCCTCCTCGTCGCCGGAGTCGCCGGGATGGTGGCCGCCCTGGCCTCGCGGACGACATGGGGCGCCGTGCGCGCCGCCGCGGCCGGGTCCGGAAAGGCGGGCTATTTCGACGTCTTCTCCGGGGCGGAGCGCAACCTCCTCATCGCCCTGTCCTTTGTCCTGGCCTGGACGATCTCTCCCATCGCCTGGCAGAGGATGCAGGCCGCCCGGAGCGACGCGGCCTCACGCGCCGGAACGTCCGCGGCCGCCGTGCTCCTGGGCCTCTTCTACGCCGGCATCGTCGCCGCGGGCCTGCTCTTTCTTCCGCTCTTCCCGGACGGCGGGAGCGGCGTTCCTCTCGTCACCCGGTTCGTCGGCCGCGAGGCCGGGTCTTTCCTGGGCGGGCTCCTCTTCGTGACCGTCCTGGCGGCCATCTTTTCGACGATGGACGCCGCCCTCAACGCGGGGGCCATGACGCTGACCAGGGAGCTTCTTGGAGAACGGACGGGACCGGGCGCCGGCCGCCGGCCGCTTCTTACGGCCAGGATCGCGACCTCGGCCCTGGCCCTGGGCGCGCTCCTCATCGCCGCCCGGCTGGGGGACATCCTCAAGACCCTCGGCTTGGCCTCCACGATCATGGCCGAAGGCCTGCTCGTTCCCGGTGTCGCCGCCCTGTTCCTGAAGAAGCGGGCGCCCCTGGCCGGCCTCCTCGGGCTCACGCTCGGCGGGGGCTACGCGGTCGTTTCATTCCTGGGCGAATCAGGGCTCCCGCTCCTGCCTGTCCCTCCCTGGCCGCGGTCTCTCCCCGCAGGCGTCGCGCTCGGCGCCGCGGGGTTCTTGGCGGGCCTCCTCATCGAGCGATTCCGGGGCCGCCGCCCTTGCTCAGACAGCCCGCGGACTTGACATTTTCGTCGAAATCGTTAATAGGTAATGGGCACGGAGGGAAAAAATGAAGAAGATCCTGTTTGCCTTCGCCATTGCCGCCTTCCTCGCCGGGCCGGCCCTGGCCCAGACGGCGGCCGAACACATTGCGGAGGGCGACGCGGCGTACGCCAAGTTCGACGACCAAGCCGCCCTCGAGCACTATCAGGCGGCCCTGAAGCTCGAGCCCGCGAATTACGAGGCGCTCTGGAAGGCCTCGCGGGCCATGGTCGACATCGCCGACGTCATCCCGGCGACCGACAAAGACGTCAAGGACAAGCAGATGAAGCTGTACACCGACGCGACCGCCCTGGCGCGGAAGGCCGTTGACGCCAACCCCAACGACACGTGGGGCCACTTCCAGCTGGCCGCCTCCAACGGCAAGCGTCTTCTCATGCTCGGCAAGAAGGATCAGATCGAGGCTTCGAAGCAGGTCAAGGCCGAGATCGACAAGGCCATCGAGCTCGATCCGACGAACCACTTGGCCTATCACGCTCTGGGGCGCTGGCATCGCCGGATGGACGAGATCGGCGGCGCCAAGCGCTTCTTCGGCAGCATCATGTATGGTTCCATACCCAAGGGGTCTTATGCGGAATCGGAAAAATATCTCCGCAAGGCCATCGAGCTCCACCCCGAATTCGTCAACCACTACCTCGAGCTCGGACGGACGCTCGTCGCCGAGAAGAAATACGACGAGGCGGCCCAGTCCTTTGAGAAGGCGATCGACCTGCCGAAGACGACCTCGAAGGACGACGTCCTGAAGGCCGACGCCAAAACGGAACTCGACAAGATCAAGCCGAAACTGAACAAGTGAGCCGGCCCGCGCCGGCGGCTATTCGGAAAAGACCTGAGCGGTGAAGACCTCGAGCTTCGCCCCTTTTTTCCATTC
This sequence comes from Candidatus Aminicenantales bacterium, assembly GCA_049696855.1. GTDB lineage: Bacteria > Acidobacteriota > Aminicenantia > Aminicenantales > Saccharicenantaceae > RBG-16-66-30. The sequence goes on along the minus strand of JBAVUQ010000157.1, from coordinate 12,184 downwards.
CTCGGGAGGGAGCCCGGCCTTGAGACAGCCGTGGCGGAGATAGGTCTCCCGGTCCCAGCCGTGCTCCACCGGGACCTGGGGCAGAAGCAGCCCTTTGGAAAAGCCCTTCGAGACGATGATCCCGTGGCAGCCGACCTGGACTTGGCCGGGATCGCTCACGGGTTCGGGCAGACCCAGGACCGATATCTCTATCTTCAGCTTTTTAAGCTCGTCAGGCGAGAGCGGCTCGAACCGCGTGTCCTGGGTGGCCGCCGCGACGGCCATCTCGATGATGGTCTCGTCGAGCGGCTTCACCGGCAGGGGATAGCCGATGCAGCCGCGCAGCTCCCCGTCCACCGTCAACGTGACGAATGCGCCCCGCTTCTCCCTGAGGGTGCCGGACCTGACAGGCGAGCGGAGGTGCCGGCCCGTCGCGAAATAATGCTCGAGCGCCTGGCGGGCGAGCTTCAGACACAGGCCTTCCTCTTCCGCCGTCAGGGGTTCACTCATGGGATCTCTCCTTTGCGGCAGGCGCGGACGGGACCGGATCGAGGAAGAACTTCCGTTCGAACTCGACCACGTAGGAGCGGAGGATCGCCGCCTTGGTCAGGCCGGTCAATTGGAGGACGAGCTTCGCGTACCAGGCCGGGCCGAGCAGGGCCTTTTTGAACGCGGCGCCCGGACGCACCACGGCGATCCCGATGATCCTTCCCGGCCAGATCCTTTCGAGCTCCGCGAGGATCCTCTCGTCCGGTATGGTCCCGGGATTTCCGGCGGCCACGACTTTTTCGACGATGAACCGGAACCCCCGCCTGTGCCCGACGATCGCCCCCCACGTCCCCGCCCGCGGCCGGAACGCCCGCAGCGCGTCGATCTCACGCTGCGCCTCCGGGATGATCAGCACGTCCACGCCCCGATTATACTCGTTTTTCATCCTGATCACGATGAGGGGCCATCATGATTTCCCGGATCCTCATTGGAGGCCGCGGATTATCACGGCGAGGAGGGACTGCTGAACCCGACATTGGGAAAGTTTAGCCGGGCGGCGTGGCGGACGAGGGTAGTTTCAGGGGAAACCGCCTACGGGGAGCGAACTCTTGGGAGCGGACCTCAGAATCATAGCTGAGCACTCGAAGCCATGATTCTGATAAGTATCTTAGAAGAGGGATTTACCAAGATATTTCCCAGCACCGCTCCTCCAGGTCATTCCGGAGCGGTGCTGATGGTCGCTTCCAAGAGTCCGCTCCCCGCCGGAGGGAGAAGCAGCACTCCGAGCCGTTCCGCGGCCGACGGAAGGCTGGGCAACCGCATTCTAGACCGCCGGTTGACTAGCGGGAATTTTGGCATTAAGATGGCTTCAGGGATGGGGCTATGAAATACGAGCTGGTGGTGGTCGGGGCCCTCGAGACGAACTGCTACCTCGTATACTGCGAAGAAACGCGCGCCTGCGCCGTCATCGACCCCGGCGCCGATCCCGAGAAGATCATCTCGGCCGTCGCCGACCTGGAGCTCAAGCCCGCAGTCGTCCTCAACACCCACGGCCACGTCGACCACATCGGCGCCAACAGCGACATCATCCGGAAATACTCCATTCCCCTGGCCATGCACGCCGCCGACACCGGCATGCTCCAGGTCTCCGACTATATCGAGCTCAGCCTCCTGCTCGGGGCCCGCAACTCGCCGGCGCCGGACCGACTCCTCGCCGACGGCGATGAGATCACCTTCGGCCAGGCCGCGCTCCGGGTCATCCACACGCCCGGGCACACCCCGGGCAGCGTCGGATTCGTGCATGGCGGCGTCCTCTTCTCCGGGGACACGCTCTTCTGCGGCGGCGTCGGCCGGACCGACCTGCCCGGCGGCTCCTGGAAGGACCTCGAGAAATCGATCCGGGAGCGCATCCTCACGCTCCCCGGGGAAACGGTCGTCCTGCCCGGCCACGGCCCCTGGACCACGGTCGAGCAGGAGCGCAGCTCCAATCCCTTCCTGACATGAAATCCCCCGCCTCCTCGCCCGAGGCTGCCCTGCGCCTGTTCCTCGAATATCTGGCCGTCGAAAAAGGCCTCTCTCCGAACACGATCCAGTCGTACCAACGAGACATCCGCAAGCTCGTCGACACCCTCAAGGCGCGCAGGATCCCCCTCGTTCGGATCTCCGAGGACACGCTCGTCCGTTTCATCCACGGCGAAAGCCAGGGGGGCCTTTCGGCCAGGTCCCTGGCCCGGCTCATCTCCGCGCTCCGGTCCTTCTTCCGCTTCCTCGTCCTCAGCGGGTATCTCAAGACGGATGCCACGACCCAGCTGACCACGCCCTCGACGTGGCTCGCCCTGCCCAAGTTCCTGACGGTCGCCGAGGCCGAAGCGCTCCTGCAGGCTCCCGACGAGAAGAAGCCCCGGGGTCTCAGAGACCGAGCCATGCTCGAGGTCCTCTACGGCTCCGGTCTCCGGGTCTCGGAGCTCGCCACCCTCAAGACCGCCGAGATCAACCTCGAAGACGGCTTCCTCGTCTGCCGCGGCAAGGGGGGCAAGGAGAGGATCGTCCCTCTCGGCCGTTCGTCCTGCAGGGCGATCAGGCGCTATCTCGATGAGGTCCGGCCCCTTGTCGATCCCGACGGGAGAGAGGAGCTCTTCCTGTCGCGCCGGGGCCGCCCCTTCACGCGGCAGGGGGTTTGGAAGCTCCTCCGCCAGCATGCCGCCAAAGCCGGCCTCTCGGCCAAGATCAGCCCCCACGTCCTCAGGCACTCGTTCGCGACGCACCTGCTCGAGCGCGGCGCGGACCTGCGCTCGGTCCAGCTCATGCTCGGCCACAGCCAGATCACGACGACGCAGATCTACACCCACGTCAGCCGGGAACGGCTTCGCCGCGTGTACGACAAGTTCCACCCCCGGGCCTGACGGCCGCGTCAGTGGACGGTGACGATGACGTCGGCCTCGGCCGCATGGCTTTGGGCCACGGTCAAGATGCGGCCGCTCCGGACATACTGTCTTTCCCTCCGCCAGTCCCAGGAAAAATGCCGCTTGGGGCTGCGCTGCTCCAGGTCGGTCTCGGGGATGACGACCCGGCACGAGCCGCGGCCGACGAAATCGCCGTAGGCCCTGCCCCGCCCTCCGGGGGTCCGCCCCGACGAGCGCGGCATCTCGAGGGCGACGACGAGCGGCGAAGCATGCAAGGGAATGGAGATCCCGCCGAGGTCGAAGAAGAACTCGACCTCCCGGCCGTCCTTGATCACATAATTCATCCGTACGGCCGGCCCGGGCGCCGCCGGGGCTTCGCGGACGCTTTCGCGTCCGGCCGGTCCGGATCTTTCCCGGAGCCGCCACTCCAGGATCTCCGTCCTGAGGTGAACCAGGAGGAAATCTTCGTCGTCCGGCTCCAGCCGTCCCTCCCAGAGGACCCGGCAGACATAGTCCCCGGTAACCGGCGCCTCGCCGCCGCTGACGGCATACCCGCCCTTGGCTGTGATCTCCAGCCTGACGCTCCACCAAGGGGCGGAGATCCCGGCGGGAGGCTGCGCCGTCAGGGTGGGAGTCGAGAAGAGACAGGCGGCGAGGACCGCCCCGACGAGGGGTCTTGAGAGGCGCGGTACGAAACCTTTTTCCATCGCCTACCGTAGAACTCCAAGACCCCTTTATTTTACAGCGGTCCCATGGCCCTTGACAAATGGTTCCGCAGGGCGTATCCTGTATGAACTTTGAAGTTCATAAGATGAACTCATAAGTTCACTTTTTAAACTGACAGGTTCAAATCCATGAGAACAAGCGAGGTTCGCCGCGAGCGCGAGGTCCGCCGCCGCGAAAGCTACCGGGAAGTCATCCTTCATGCCGCCGCGCGCGTCATCCTGCGCAAAGGCTACAGCGCCCTGACGATGGACGACGTCGCCCGGGAGGCCGAGCTTTCGAAGGCGACGGTCTACAAGTATGTCGCGGGCAAGGGCCCCCTGCTCTTTGAGATCCTGGGCCATTCGTTCGATGACATCCGGGAGCGGCTGACCGGCATCGTCGACTCCTCGGGGAGCGCCAGCGACAAGCTCCGTCGTCTCGTCCAGGCCGTCCTCCAGAGCAGCGAAGACATGAAGCAGGTCTACCGGGTCCTGTGGATGGACAAGGCCATGCTCAAGCTCATGCGCGTCTTTGTCACTCCTCCCGGCAAGCCGGGCTCCTCCCTGCAGGCGGACCGGAAGATGCTGGCCATGCTCAAAGAAAAGCGTCAGGAGCTGATCGGCGCGGGCGCCCGCATCCTCGAGGAGGGCGTGGCGTCGGGCGAGTTCCGTCGCCTGGACGCCGGTCAGGCCTCGGCCTTCATCGAGTCCGTGCTCCAGGGTTACACGCACATGATGTTCTGGGAGGGAGACGCCCCGCTTTCCCCCCGCGCGCCCGATATCCTGACGCGGTTCATTCTTGAAGGGATCCGGAACCCTGAACAATCCGGCAAGGAGATCTGACATGAGACGAACAGCAGGATGGCTGATCATCGTGATGCTCGCCGCCCTCGGGCCGGCGTCGCTCGCCGCCCAGGAATCCCCGACGGCCCTCGTCCTGACGCTCGACGAGGCCGTGGCCATGGCCCTGCGCCAGAATCCGCTCTTCCTGGCCACGCAGGAACAGGAGCAACAGGCCAAGTTCCAGGTCCGCTCGGCCGTGTCGCGCTTCCTGCCGACCCTGGACGCCCAGGGCCTCAACACCCTCGATGAAAAGCTCTTCACCCTCGAGTTCCCGTCCCTCATCCCGGGCCAGCCGCCCCAGCGGATCTCCATCGACTTCACCAAGAACTACCAGACCGCCCTGGCCTTCAACCTGCCCCTGTTCGCCGGCGGCCGCCTGGTCGCGGGCTACAAGCAGGCCAACTACAATCTCCAAGCCAGCCGCGAATCGGTCCGCCTGTCCGAGCAGGAGACGATCTTCAACGTCAAGAGCGCTTTCTATGGCTACCTGTTGGCCAGAGAATTCTCCGCGGTCGCCGACGAGGCCCTGACGCTGGCCGAGAAATTCCGGGACAACGTCAAGAACCTTTATGAGGTCGGCATGGCCTCGAAGTTCGACCTCCTGCGTTCCGAGGTCCAGGTTGCCAATCTCAAGCCCCAGGCGATCCGGGCCCGGAACAGCGTCGATGTGGCCGCGCTCGGATTGAAGACGGTCCTGGGCATCGCCCTCGAGACGCCCGTCGAAGTCAAGGGGGAGCTCGCCGCGCCGCCCCTCGACGCGGTCTCCGAGGCCGTTGTCGAAGAGGCCCTGGCCGAGCGGCCGGAGCTCCGCCAGCTCGACTACCAGCGCCGCATCGCCGGCGAGATGCTCAAGATCGCCCGCGGTTCCATGCTGCCGACGATCGGCATCGGCGGCGCCTACAACCTCTGGTCCGACTCCCTGAGCTTCCGAAAGGGGAGATGGCAGAACTATTACGCCATCAACCTGTCGATCAGCCTGCCGCTCTTCAACGGCTTCGCAGCCCGGGCCCAGATCGGCCAGTCCAAGGCCGCGATCCGCCAGCTCGAATGGACGCGCAAAGGTCTCTCGGACGCGATCGCGCTCGAGGTGCGCCAGGCCGTCCTCGACCGCGACCAGGCTCGCGAGACCCTGCTTTCACAGGAAAAGAACGTCGAACAGGCCCGCGAGGCGGTCCGGATCGCGGAGCTGAATTATGGCGAAGGGCTGGCCACCAACCTGGACGTCTCCACGGCCCAGGTCGCCCTGAGCCAGGCCCGGACCAACTATTCCCAGGCGCTCTACGATTGTGTCATCTCGCAGGCCCAGCTCGAAAAGGCGGTCGGCCGGAACCGGTCTGAGAGCCGCTCGAACTAACGGAGGAACCCATGAGACAGCCCATCATCCATCGGAAATCCCGGATCGTCATCGCTCTCGCCGCCGCAACCCTCGTCGCGGTCGTTGCCGTGTCATGCAAGAAGACGGCCGCGAAGGCCGGCGCCTCGGCCGAGACCTTCGGCGCCGCGCCGGTCAAGGTTTTCAAGGTCCGGCGGGAAAAGATCACCGAGAAGATCACCTATACCGGCACGCTCGAGGCCTGGAACTCGATCAACATCACCCCCGAAGTGGGCGGCAAGATCGCCCGCATCCATGTCCAGGAAGGGGACCGCGTGGCCCAGGGCCAGCTCCTGGCTGAGCTCGAAACCGAGTCCATCCGCCTCCAGCTCAGACAGGCCGAAGCCGGCGTGGCCGTCGCCGAAGCAAGCTTCGCCGACGCGCTCCGCAACAAGGACCGCATGGACCGCTTGATCAAGGAAAACGCGGTCTCGGCGATGCAGGTTGAAAAGATCCAGCTCGCGTACGACGCGGCCGCCGCCCAGCTCGAGCAGGCGCGGGCGGGCCTCAACCTGGCCCGGCACGCCCTGGACGTCTCGCTCATGAAGGCGCCCTTCGCCGGCGTCATCGCCTCCAAGAACGCCGAGGTCGGCGACGTCATCAATCCCATGATGAGCGGTTTCGGCGGCGGGGCCGGCGGTGTCCTGACCCTGATGGACTACTCCCGGGTCAAGATCGACGTGGCCGTCTCCTCCGAGGACATCGCCCTCCTCCGGAAGGGCCAGGACGCCCTCCTCCGTGTCGGCGCCTTCCCTGGCCGCGATTTCCACGGCACCGTCCAAGTCGTCAACCTGACCGCCGACCCGCAGAACAAGAAGTTCGGCGTCGAGGCCGTCTTCGAGAATCCCGACGCCGCGCTGCGGCCGGGGACGTTCGGCGACGTCGTCTTCGAAGTCCAGTCCCACGAGAACGCTCTCGTCGTCCCCCAGAAGGCCGTCCTCGAGAACAGCTACGTCTTCGTCGTCGAAAACGGCAAGGCCGTCAAGAAGACGGTCACCCTGGGCCTTCAGAACACGACCATGGTCGAGATCCTCGACGGCCTCGGCGAGGGCGCTCCGGTCGTCGTCGAAGGCAACTACGGGCTCGAGGAAGGGGCGGCCGTCCAGATCCTCGAAGAGGTGAAACAGTGAAGCTCCCCGAATTCTCGGTCAAGAAAAAAGTCACGACGTCCATGATGGCGATGATCCTCGTCGTCCTGGGCGCCATTTCGTTCACCCGGCTGGGGCTCGATTTCTTCCCCGACCTCGAGTTCCCGACCGTCTCCGTCATCACCTCCTATCCGGGGGCCTCGTCCGTCGACATCGAAAACGTCCTGACCCGGCCCCTCGAGCAGGTCGTCAGCTCGGTCAACCGGGTCAAGAAGGTCACGTCCCAGACTTCCGAGGGCGTCTCCGTCATCAGCATCGAGTTCGAGTGGGGGACGAACCTCGACTTCGCCGCCCAGGACGTCCGCGACCAGATCGGCCTCTCCAAGCAATTCCTGCCCGAAGAGGCCGCGGATCCGCTCGTCGTCAAGTTCAGCTTCAGCCAGTTCCCGGTCATCTTCTACGGCATCACGAGCGATATCCCGCCCATGAAGCTCAAGACGATCATGGAAGACGAGATCGCGCCCCGTCTCGAGCGGATCGACGGCGTCGCCTCGGCCCGCGTCTTCTCCATGGATGAGCGCGAGATCCTGGTCGATGTCGACAAGGCCGCGCTCGAGAGCCGCGGCCTGACCCTCGACCAGGTCATGATGGCCATCCGGACAGAGAACCTCAACCTGCCGGCCGGGAACATCGTCGAGCGCTACTCCGATATCCTTGTCCGGACGATGGGCGAGTTCAGGAATCTCGATGACATCCGCCGAACGGTCGTCGGCATGAGCCCCGGCGGCGAGCCCGTCTATGTCGGCGATATCGCCGAGGTCAAAGACACGCTCAAGGAGATGCGCTACGTCGCCCGGATCCAGCGGCAGAACGGCGTCTATCTGATCGTCAGCAAGCGGTCCGGCGCCAATACCCAGATCGCCAGCGCGGCCGTCAAGAAGGCGATCGAGGGGCTCCGCGGGACGATCCCCGGCAACCCCGCCTTCCACGTCGCCATGGACCAGGGCGACATGATCGAGCAGGTCACGACGAACACGATCCAGAACGCCTGGGTCGGCGGCCTCCTGGCCATCCTCCTGATCTTCCTGTTCTTGCGCAACTGGCGTCCGACGTTCGTCATCAGCCTGGCCATCCCCCTGTCCATCATCAGCACCTTTATCGCCCTCTACGCCGCCGGCTACACCCTGAACCTGCTGACCCTCGGCGGACTGGCCTTGGGCATAGGCATGCTTGTCGACAACGCCATCGTCGTCATCGAGAACGTCTACCGCCACCTCGAAGAAGGCGAGGGGGCCGATGCGGCCTCCATCGCCGGGGCGAGCGAGGTCGGCATGGCCATAACGGCCTCGACGCTGACGACGATCGCCGTCTTCTTTCCCATGATCTTCGCCTCGGGCATCACCGGCAAGATGACCCAGGCCCTCGGCCTGTCCATCGCCTTTTCGCTCATCGCCTCGCTCTTCGTCGCCCTGACCATCGTCCCCTTGGCCACGTCTCTCCTCTTCCGCTCGAAGAAGAGCCTCAAGTCGATCGCCAAGGCCCCCGAGGAGCGCCAGTTCGCCAAGGCCAAGGCGTTCTACCGCAAGTGGCTCGACAAGGCCCTCCACCACCGGCGCTGGGTCCTCGGCGGAGCGCTCCTGGCCCTGGTCGTTTCGCTGGCCATCGTCCCCTTCCTCGGCACCGAGTTCATGCCTGCCCAGGACCGGGATATGATCATGCTGAAGGTCCGGATGCCCGTCGGCACGGCCCTGGACGAAACGAACCGGGTCGTGACCATGGTCGAGGATATCATGTCGGCCATGCCCGAGATCACCATGATCTCGGCCCAGGTCGGCTCCCAGGCCGAGCAGGACGCGAGCGATGCCGCCTCGACGTTCTCCAATGCCGGCACCCATGAGGGGCTCCTCTGGGTCGGCCTCGTCAAACGCGACAAGAGGCGATACTCCGACACCCAGATCCTGGAGCAGATCCGGCGCAAGCTGCCGAACCTCCAGGGGGTCAAGTTCGAATCCATCGACATGAGCCAGATGCTGATGGGCGGCTCATCGGCCCCGGTCGAGATCAAGCTCTTCGGCACGGATCTGCCCGCGCTCAAGAGCCAGGCCGACCAGATCATCCAGCTCATCTCGGGCGTCGAGGGCGTCCGCGATTTGACCCACACCCTGGCCGCCGGCAAGCCCGAGGTCCAGATCCGTATCGACCGGGAGAAGGCCTACCGGCTCGGACTCTCGGTCTATCAGGTGGCCAATACCGTCCAGACGGCCACCTTGGGCAAGGTGGCCTCACGCTACCGCGAGGGCAGCGACGAGATCGATATCCGGCTCCGGTTCCAGGAGAAATACCGGGACAGCCTCGACGAGGTCCGCAGCATCCCGCTCCGGACGGCGGCCGGCCAGACGATCTATCTCGAGCAGGTGGCCAGCATCTCGACCGCCGAGGGCCCCATCATGATCAACCGCGAGAATCAGGCCCGCCGCGTCTCCATCACGGCCAACATCGTCGGCCGCGACCTCGGCGGCGTCGTCAAGGACATCAAGACCAGGCTGGCCGGATTCGAAAGGAGCCTGCCGCCGGGCTATTTCCTCGAATACGGGGGGGCCTTCGAGCAGATGCAGGACGCCTTCCTCATCCTGGCCGGCGCCTTCGCCCTGGCCATCCTCCTTGTCTACATGGTCATGGCCTCCCAGTTCGAGCACTTCGTCCACCCGTTCATCATCATGTTCACCGTGCCGCTGGGGATCATCGGCGTCGTCCTGGGCCTTCTGGTCACGGGCAGGCCGCTGAACCTGCCGGTGCTGATCGGGGTCATCCTCCTCGCGGGGATCGCCGTCAACAACGGCATCGTCATGATCGACTACATCAACCAGCTCATCAAGCGGGGAGTGGATAAGCGGGAGGCCATTCTGCTGGGATCGACGACGCGTCTGCGGGCCGTCCTGCTGACCGCCCTGACGACCATTCTGGGCACCCTGCCGATGGCCTTTTCGCGATCGTCGGGCTCCGAGTTCCGGGCCCCGATGGGCGTGGCCATCGCCTTCGGCCTGACCGCGACGACGTTCCTGACCCTCTTCATCATCCCGGTCATCTACAGTATATTCAACAAGATAAGATTCAAAGAGAAGAAGGCGCCGGCGGTTTAAGACTCCGCTGCCCGCTAGGCTTTGTACTTCAGGAAGGCGCCGATCCCGCCGTAGCGGTCGAGCTTCGATGGCGGCTCGACCTGCCGGACCGTCCCGCCCCGCTTGAGGACGGTCTCGATGGCCTCGTCGATGATGTCCTGGACGACGTCGGTCTTCTTGTCGTCGATCGGGCACTTGAGATCATCGAGGTAGAGGAACTTGTGGTTCGGGCAGATCCGTCCCGGCCTGGCGAAATTGTGGGTGACGACGAGCGTCTGGACCTCGAACTGGTTCAGGCGATGGATGGTGTCGCGCAATCCCGAGGTCGCCAGGCCGCCGCGCTCGAGCTCGGTGATGAGCTTCTGGACGGCCTCCTCCTCCTCGGCCTTCTTCAGCCGGCTCTCCACTTCGAGGACTTCCTGGAGGACCTTGGCCGGGGAATCGGTCACGCGCGAGTGCAGCCGGGCCTTGACCTTGTCGCAGAGGTAGCTGTGCAGGTGGGTCTCGAAATCGCCGCTGTGGTTCTCCTCGCAGCTGATGAAGAGCCAGTCGAAGGGGTGCTTCTTGCTGAGTTCGAAGGTCTTCTGGGCCGTCTTCTTGTAGTGCTCCTGGAGATGAGCGTCGATGTGCCGCTCGATCCGTTTCGCCGAAGTCCCCTCGAAGCCGCCCTCGCGGACCCGGCTCGGGACGTCGCTCAGGAGCTTGTCGAGGAACTTGATCTCCCCCATGGTCACGTCGTACCAGACGGCCTCGCGGCGGTTGATGAGGAGGGCGCAGATGTGGCTGTACTTGTCCAGGATCGAGGCCAGGGGGCGGACGTAGAAATTCGCGTCGAAGATGACCCGGCTGCGGGGGCCGTGCGGCAGCTCCAGGGGCTGCCAGAACTTTTTCTGGCTCGCGGAAAAGATGGCCAGCCCGGCGGCGTTCGAGGTCCCCAAGGCCTGGCTGCCGTAGTCGGCGATGAGGTCCAGGTCCCGAAGGAGCGATTCGGTCTTCTCCTTGGCGGCGGAGATCCCGCAGGCCCGGGTTTTGGCCTCGTTGAGGAGGTTCTTCAGGGCCAGTTGGATTTCCTTCCGGCTCATCCGGCCCTTGTCCGTGTCCAGGTAGAACGAGGTCACGAGATCGCCCTGGCTCTTGAACTTGGCCAGCGCCTCGATCTGGGAACGGTCTTGGAATTTCATGCATCCTCCTTGGGAGTTATTAGGGGGGGACGGATCCGACCATGGGCAGAAGCGGTGGGGATCATCAACACATCCAGAATAGGGGCCGCACCCGTCTTTGTCAAGTTGGGCCTCGGGATATCGTCTCCGTTCGCTGCGGTGATTTTTCACGCCGGCCAGTTCTCCGGATTCGGCGCCAGGACACCTGGGGAAATGTCCTGAACGGACATGTTTTCCCCAAGAGATTCTACTAAGATATCTATCAGAATCGGGGCTTCGAGTGCTCAGCCCCAATTCTGCAGGTCGCTCCTCAGAATCCGCTTCCCGCCGCTACAGCCTCGCTCAGACACGTTTTGGCGGTTTCCCCTGAAACTGCCCTCACCCGGCACGCGTCTCGGCTAAACTTTCCCAATGTCGGGTTCAACCGCCCTTCTCGACGCTATGCCGGCGGCCCCAACCCTGTTCAGAACATTTCCTTGGTGAAGAAACCCCCATTTCCCGGGAGGAATAGCTCTTTTTCTTGGGGGGGGTCACTGACCCAAAGCGAGCTCGCGGGCGATGATCGCCTCGAGGTCCGGCGGCAAGGGGGAGGCGAAGGTCAGGCGCTCCTCGGTCGCCGGATGGAGGAACGACAGGGTGTGGGCATGGAGGAAGATGCGCGGGAATTCCCGCGGCTCGTGCTTGCGCCCGTAGATCGGGTCGCCGACGATGGGGTGTCCGGCGGCCGCCAGATGGACCCGGATCTGGTGCGTCCGCCCCGTGACCGGCCTGACCTCGAGGAGCGTCGTATCCTTGAAGGCCCGCTGGACTTGGAAGAAGGTCTCGGCCTTTTTGGGGCTGCGGGCCCGGATCGAGATCCTCGAACCCTCCTTGGGATGACGCCCGAGGGGCCAGCTGAGCTTGCCCCCGGTATCCGACATCCGGCCCCAGGCCAGGGCCAGGTACGTCTTCCAGACGACCCGGGTCTTGAACTGGTCGTGGAGCGAAGCGAAGGCCCGGGCCGAGCGCGCGACGACCATCACGCCCGA
>JBAVUQ010000156.1:0-22499 GCA_049696855.1 Candidatus Aminicenantales bacterium | reverse complement strand
CCGTCCGGCGCCGGGCCTCCTTCAGGAGGGCGATCCGCTCGCGGTCGTTGGCCAGGACGAGGCTGATGGACAGGGCGTCGAAGACGCCGACGATGTTGTCCAGGCTGAAGTGCGGATTGAGCGGTGTCCCGAGGATGTCGTAAAAGAGACAGGCGAGGTCGGCGAAGGCGCCCTCGGCATGGTTCTCGGCGTAGATCGCCAGCCGCGGCTCGACGCCTTCCCGGTCGGATAGGGCGAAGAGCGCGGCGGCCGTTTCGAGGATGTGGCGGTTCGCCGCTTCATAGCTCCAAAGGCGCGGCGGAGAGACCGACATGTCCTGGAAAAGGACCCGGTTTGGGTCTTCCCGGATCCGGTCCTCGAACATGTCCCTGAGACCGTAGCCGGTCCGCTGGATCATGAGGAAAGACGCTTCGGCCCAGCGCTCGAGGAGGTCCGGCCGGCCGAGCTCGCGCAGGAACCGGGGATCCGAGGTTGTCTTGAGAAATTCCCGGGCCTGTTTGTCGTCCGGCCCTTTCCCGGAGGAGAGGCTCCGCTCGGCCTTCTCCAGGAGCGACAATGCCGGACGGTCAGAGTCCTGCCGGGGTAAAGGTTTTGACCTTTTCATAATCGTCCAGCATTATTATACGATATCTCCGGGATAGATCACAAGTGGCTCTATCATGGACCAGACCTTTTTCAATCTGATCTTATTGACAACTGATATAAACTGGTATATATAAGGTATAGTCCAATGTGATTACGGTACAGACCATAAGGAGCGATCATGGACAAGATCAAGCTTGAGAAGTTCCCTGGCGCCAAGCCGGCCTACCAGCAGATCATATCGGCCTTCGAGAAAGAGATCCAATCGGGCCGTCTGAAACCGGGGGAGAAGCTGCCTGCCGAGCGCGATCTGGCCGGAGAACTGGGCACGGCCCGCGGTACCGTCAAGAAGGCCTACGAAGAGCTCGTCCGGCGCCGTCTCATCGAAGCCGCCCCCGGCCGGGGCAGCTTCGTCGCCCCGGAGCGCCACGGCCCGGCCGAGAGCCGCAAGGACAAGGCCCTGCGCCTCATCGATGAGCTCATCGACGAGCTGGCCCGCCTCAAGTTCAGCGCCAACGACATCCGCATCTTCTTCGATCTGCGCCTCCTCGGACGGGAGGAAGAGCTCCAGAACCTGAGCGTCGCCGCCATCGACTGCAATCCCGAGGCCCTGGCCATCTTCGAACGGCAGTTCCTCATCCTGCCCCACGTCAACCTGGCCAAGATCCTCATCGACGAGATCATCGACGATCCCTCCGGGGCCGACCGCCTGGGCGCGTTCGATCTCGTCCTGACGACGACGACGCACTATCAGGAAGTCCTGGAGCGTTTTCCCGACCTGAGAGCCAAGCTCGTCCAGGCGGCCGTGGCCCCGACCCGGAGCTCCATCATCGCCCTGGCCCGGCTGGGCCCGTCCCAGAAGATCGGCATCGTCAGCGAATCCAAGCGCTTCCTGGACATCGTCCTCGATCACCTCAAGGCCTTCGACATCCCGGCCTCGTCCGTCGCGCCGCTCTTCTGGTCGGAGATCGACCAGCTCGACAAATTCATCGCCGGCCTCGACGCCGTCATCATCCCGGCCGGCTACTCCCTCCAGAAGAACCACGAGCATCTCGCGGCCATCCAGGAGTTCACCGAGCGGGGCGGAGCCATCATCACCTTCGACTACCAGATCGAGCGCGGCTCCCTCCTGAACGTCGAAGAGCGTTTGCGGACGCTCCTCGAAGAGAGCCGGCGGGTGAGCTAGTGGACGCCCCGCGGATCGTCCTCGGCGTCATCGGGGCCGATTGCCATTCGGTCGGCAACAAGATCCTCGACGCCTACTTCACCGAGGCCGGTTTCCACGTCGTCAACCTGGGCGTCATGGTCAGCCAGGACGAGTTCCTCGACGCCGCCGTCGAATCGAACGCCGCGGCCATCCTCGTCTCCTCGCTCTACGGTCACGGTCTGATCGACTGCGAGGGCCTGCGGCAGAAGGCCCTCGAGCGCGGCCTCGACAGGATCCTCCTCTACGTTGGCGGCAATCTCGTCATCGGCAAGACTCCCCTCGAAGAGGTCGAGCGGAAGTTCAAGGCCATGGGCTTCGACCGCGTCTTCTCGTCCCATGTCGATCTCGACGAGGTCGTCAAGATGCTGCGGCAGGACCTCGAGGACAGGACAGCCTGATGTCCCGAAAGCTCCTTCTCTCCGTCGACATCGGGTCGACCTATACCAAGGGAGGCCTCTTCGCGCTGGAGGGGGAGGAGCTTCACCTCGTCGGCCGGGAGATCTTGCCCACGACGGTCGACGACCTCGGCCGCGGCTTCTCCCTGGTCCGCGAGGCCGTCCTCGCCCGCCACGCCGGCGGCGTCCCGGCCGCGGCCATCCCGGTCTATTGGTCGTCGTCGGCCCGCGGCGGGCTCAAGATCGCGGCGGTCGGGCTGACGCCGGACCTGACGCTCTCGGTCGCCCGCATGGCCGCGACCTCGTCCGGCGGCAAGGTCGTCCGGGCCTATTCCTATGAGCTCGCCCCGGAAGACCTCGACGACCTGAGGACCGCCGAGCCCGATATCATCCTGTTCACCGGCGGCACGGACGGCGGCAACTCCCGCGTCGTCCTCCAGAACGCGGCCCGGCTGGCCGGGCTCGTTTCGCCGGCGATCATCCTCTACGCCGGGAACCGCAAAGTTCGGGATCAGGTCGTCGACATCCTCCGCGGCCGCGAGGTCGCGACGGCCGCCAACGTCATGCCCGAGGTCGGGACGATCGATATCGAGCCGGCCCGCGACGTCATCCGCCGGGTCTTCCTCGCTCGCATCGTCGACGGCAAGGGCCTGTCGTCCGTCGTCGCCGAGGCCGGCCGCGAGCCCCTCCCGACGCCCCTGGCCGTGTTCGAGCTCGTCCGGACGATCGCCGCTCGCGTCCCGGGCTGGGAGGATTTCGCGCTCGTCGACATGGGCGGGGCGACGACGGATTTCTATTCCCATACGAAGTCGTTCCACGGCGGCGACGCGGTCATCCTCCGCGGCCTCGTCGAGCCCACGCTCAAGCGGACCGTCGAGGGCGACCTCGGTTTGCGGGTCTCGGCCGAGGCCCTGTTCCGCTCCGAGGCTTCCTTCCTCGAGGGACGCCTGCGTCAGGCCGGGGACGACCTCGCCCCGCTCCGGAGCTACGTCGCCGAGGTCAGCCATCGCACCGAGTACCTACCCGGTGACGACCAGGGGCGGCGCTTCGACCGCCTCCTGGCCGCCGCCTGCGTCCGGGCCGCCGCCCTCCGGCATGCCGGCATCCTCCAGCGCGTCTTCACGCCGCAAGGGGGCTTCCTCGTCCAGAGAGGAAAGGACCTGCGCCGGGTCGGCCGGCTCATCGGCTCGGGAGGCTACCTCGCCGGCGAGACCCGCCCCGACGTCCTTCTCGAAGCCTGCGCCCCCGGCGCGGACGACCCCGATACCCGGCATCTCGTCCCCGAAGCGCCGGCCTGCTACGCCGACGCCGATTATCTCATCCCCCTCCTGGGGAACCTGGCGGCGGACTTTCCCGGCGCGGCCGCCCGCGCCGCCGTCGCCGGCCTCGTGCCGCTCACGCCGCGGGCGAACTGAGAATGAAGAGGACTATCATGAAATCGCAACGCCTGCCCTGGAAGGACTTCCTGGCCCAGCGCCAGGCCGTCCTCGACTCCTGGCCGACCGGCCGGGACGTCGCCGCGATCGAGGAGGGACTGCGCTACCAGCGCGGCATCCCCGAGGACAAGAACTTCGCCAAGGCCATGACCAAGGCCAAGGCCGCCGGCCGGACCCTGCTCCAGCCCCGCGCCGGCGTCGCCCTGATCGACGACCACATCAGGCTCCTCCGATATCTCGAGACGGAGGGCACGGCCGACCTCCTGCCGACGACGATCGACGCCTACACCCGCCAGAACCGCTACGAGGAGGCCGCCCGCGGCATCGAGAGATCCCGCGCCGCGGGAACGTCGCTCCTCAACGGCTTCCCGGCCGTCAACCATGGCCGCGACGGCTGCCGCATGGTCACCGAGGCCGTCACCAAGCCGGTCCAGGTGCGGCACGGCACGCCCGACGCGCGGCTCCTGGCCGAGATCTCGCTCGCCGGCGGCTTCACCTCCTACGAGGGCGGCGGCATCTCCTACAATATCCCCTACGCTAAGAAGGTCGAGGTGGGCAAGTGCCTGCGCGACTGGCAATACGTCGACCGCCTGACGGGCTACTACCAGGACAACGGCGTGACCATCAATCGCGAGCCCTTCGGCCCGCTCACCGGCACCCTCGTCCCGCCCTTCATCTCCCACACCGTGGCCATCCTCGAGGGCCTGCTGGCCCTCGAACAGGGCGTCAAGTCGCTGACCCTGGGCTACGGCCAGGGGGGGAACGTGCTTCAGGACCTGGCCGCCGTGGCCTCGCTCCGGGAGCTGGCCGACGAGTACTTCCGCGGAGCCGGCTTCGACGGCTACGATCTGACGCTCGTCTTCCACCAGTGGATGGGCGGCTTCCCGGAGGACGAGGCCAAGGCCTTCGCCGTCATCAGTCTCGGCGCCTTCGTCGCCGCCGCCGGCCGGGTCGAGAAGACCATCGTCAAGTCGCCCCACGAGGCCATGGGCATCCCGACGAAGGAGGCCAACGCGGCCGGGCTCAAGGCCACACGCCAGGTCCTGAGCATGATGTCCGACCAGCAGATCTGCACCGACAACGCCGTCGTCCGGCGGGAGATGGATCTCATCCGCCGCGAGGTCGATGCGCTCATGTCGGCCGTGCTCGCCGCGGCCGACGACGACCTCGTCCAGGGGATCGTCCGGGCCTTCGCCGGCGGCCTCCTCGACGTGCCCTTTGCGCCCTCCATCTACAATCGGGGCAAGGTCCTGCCCGTCCGCGACAACGAAGGCTACATCCGTCTCTTCGCCAAGGGGAACCTGCCCCTCGGCGACGACATCATGGCCTTCCATAAAGAGCGCCTCCAGGAACGGTCGAAGGCCGAGGGGCGCCCGGTCACCTTCCAGATGGTGAGCGACGACATCTACGCCATCAGCAAAGGCAAGCTCATCGGGAGGCCCAAATGAAGATCGTCAAAGCCCTGTTCGTCCCCGGGTCGTCGGCCTTCTACTTCGACGACCAGAAGGCCGTCAAGT
The DNA here is from genome assembly GCA_049696855.1 of Candidatus Aminicenantales bacterium. GTDB lineage: Bacteria > Acidobacteriota > Aminicenantia > Aminicenantales > Saccharicenantaceae > RBG-16-66-30. The sequence continues at coordinate 17,362 of JBAVUQ010000156.1, read as the reverse complement.
CCGGGGCGCCGCACGACGGCGCCGTGTACGGCGGCAAGCCGGAAACGCCGGGTTTCCGGGCCGTCCGCATCGCCGGCGAGGCCCTGTCCATCCTGCTGCTCCTCGAGGACGGCAGCTGGGCCCTCGGCGACTGCGCCGCCGTCCAGTACTCCGGCGCCGGCGGGCGCGACCCGCTCTTCCTGGCCTCCGATTACCTGCCCCTCCTCGAGCGCCGCATCCGCCCGCTCCTCGAGGGCGCCGAGGTCGGCCCCTTCCGGGACATGGCGTCAAGGTTCGAGGCCCTGGAGTTCGACGGCCGGCGCCTCCACACGGCCGTCCGCTACGGCCTGTCCCAGGCCCTGCTCCACGCCAGGGCCCTGGCCGGCCGCCGGATCATGGCCGAGGTCGTCTGCGAGGAGTACGGCCTGCCCGTCGTCGCCGAGCGCGTGCCCATCTTCGGCCAGAGCGGCGACGACCGCTACATCAACGCGGACAAGATGATCATGAAGCGGGTCGACGTCCTGCCCCACGCCCTCATCAACAACGTCAAGACCAAGCTCGGCCACGAAGGCGAGCTCCTGAAAGAGTACATCGGCTGGCTCGTCAATCGCATCCGCACGGTCCGGACCGACGAGTCGTACGTGCCGACGCTCCACATCGACGTCTACGGCACGATCGGCATCATCCGCGGCCTCAGGGCCGACCGGGTGGCCGACTACCTGGCCTCGCTCGAGCCCGTGGCCGCCGAGTTCCCGCTCTACATCGAAGGTCCCGTCGACGCCGACGAGAAGCCCCGCCAGATCGAGCTCCTGGCGGCCATCCGCCGCCAGCTCAAGGCCAAGGGCTCGAAGGTCAAGATCGTGGCCGACGAGTGGTGCAACACCTACGAGGACGTCGTCGATTTCACCGACGCCCAGTCCTGCGACATGGTCCAGATCAAGACGCCCGATCTCGGCGGCATCCAGAACACGATCGAGGCCGTCCTCTACTGCCGCGCCCACGGCATGGAGGCCTACCAGGGCGGCACCTGCAACGAGACGGAGATCTCGGCCCGCGCCTGCGTCCACGCCGCCGTGGCCGCCCGGGCCGAGCGCCTGCTGGCCAAGCCGGGCATGGGCTTCGACGAGGGCTTCATGATCGTCCGTAACGAGATGGAGCGCGTCCTGGCCGTCCTCCGCTCGCGCGCCGGAAAGGAGGCCTGATCATGGCCGCTCAAAAGAGAAAGCAGAAAGAATTCCGCGTCCTGTCGGCGACGGCCATCCTCGGCTACGGGTTCCCCGAGAGCTCGTTCCGCGAGGGCCTGAAGCGCCGCCCCGACCTGATCGGCGTCGACGCCGGGTCGAGCGATCCCGGCCCGTACTATCTCGGCGCCGGCAAGTCCTTCACCAACCGGGCCGCGGTCAAGCGCGACCTCCGCTTCATGCTGACGGCCGGCGTCCGCCGCGGCATCCCGGTCGTCATCGGCACGGCCGGCGGCAGCGGCGCCCGGCCCCATGTCGACTGGTGCGAGGCCATCATCCGCGAGATCGCCGCCGAGGAGAAGCTGAGCTTCAAGATGGGCATCATCTACGCGGACATCTCCAAGGCCCGCGTCCGCCGGCATCTCCGGAAAGGCGAGATCGTCCCCTTGACCTACGTGCCGCCCCTGACGGGAACCGTACTCGACGAGTCGGTCAATATCGTCGCCCAGATGGGCGTCGAGCCCATCCAGAAGGCCCTGGCCGCCGGCTGCCAGGTCGTCCTGGCCGGGCGCTGCTACGATCCGGCCGTCTTCGCCGCCCTGCCGATCGCCCTCGGCTTCGACCCGGGCCTGGCCCTTCACATGGGCAAGATCCTCGAGTGCGCGGCCATCGCCGCGACGCCAGGGTCGGGGGCCGACTGCGCCTTCGGCACCCTTCGCGAAGACTCCTTCGTCCTCGAGTCGCTCAACCCGGCCCGCCGCTTCACCAAGGAATCGACGGCCGCCCATACCCTTTACGAAAAGACCGACCCCTACCATCTGCCCGGCCCGGGCGGCGAGCTCGACCTGACCGCCTGTTCGTTCACCGAGCTTCCCGGCGGCAAGGTCGAGGTCCGCGGCAGCCGCCACGTCGAAACGGAGCGCTACTGGGTCAAGCTCGAGGGCGTGCGCCGTGTCGGTTACCGCACGATCGCCGTCGCCGGCACGCGCGACCCGATCATGATCCGCGGCATCGACGGCATCCTGGCCGGGGTCGAATCGCAGGTCCGCGATATCCTCAAGGCCGAGTCGGTCGGCGGCCGCATCCACTTCCACGTCTACGGCCGGGACGGGGTCATGGGCGCCCTCGAGCCCGAACACCGCATCCGCGGCCACGAGCTCGGCATCGTCATCGAGGCCGTCGGCCCGACCCAGGAGGACGCCGACGCGGTCTGCAGCCTGACCCGCTCGACGCTCCTCCATTTCGGCTATCCCGGCCGCATCTCGACGGCCGGCAACCTGGCCTTGCCTTTTTCGCCTTCCGATGCCAGAATGGGCGAGGTTTTCGAGTTCTCGATCTACCACCTCATGCCGCTCGCGCGCCCGGCGGATTTCCCGGCCCGCATCGTCATGGTCCGGGGCGGAAAGGAGCCGAAATGAAACGCAGCATCCTCCATGCCGCCAAGGTCATCCGGTCGAAGAACTCCGGCCCCTACGAGCTGACGCTGGACATCTTGTTCAAGGACCGGGCCCATTTCGAGCTCTTCCGCCGCCGCAACATCGTCACCAAAAGGCGCATCGCGGCGCTCTACCGCCGTCCGGTCGCGGACATCCTCAAGATCGTTTACTTCGAACCGAGCAACGCTCTCAAGATCACCATGCGCCGACCCATCCCCTCGGGCGACGCGGGCGAGACCGACATCTACGGCGCCCAGCAGCACGCCCCGCTCCTGGGCCTGACCTACTGAGGCACCGGGCCATGATGAAGCTCAACCCGGGCACAGTCCACCGCGAGACGCTGCTCTATGCCCTGTACTACGCGCCGCGCGGCAGCAACCGGCTGTACATGGTCGCCGCCGAGCTGGCCCAGAAGTACCTCACCCCGACCGACCTCCTCATCGGCATCCTGGGCGCCGAGGGCTCGGGCAAGTCGACGCTGATCAAGGGGCTCTTCCCGGGCCTCGAGCTGACCAACGACGACGAGGGCATCAACGTCCGGCCGACGCCCCTCTACGACTTCGACCCCGCCGACCCATTTTCCGGCCACACCTTCCATGTCGACGTCCGGTACGAGCTGGCCTTTCATCAGAAGTACGAGCTGGCCGAGGCCATCCTCAAGGCCATCGGGCACGGCCGCCGGGTCGTCGTCGAGCACTTCGACCTCATCTACGAGGCCCTCGGCCACAACGCCCAAGTCCTCATCGGCATCGGCGAGGAGATCATCGTCGCCCGGCCGACCGTCTTTGGCCCCTTCCCCCAGGCCATCAAGACGATCGTCGACAAGACGATCAAGTACAGGCTGATGGCCCACTCGGCAGAGGACATCACCTGCATGATCCTCGAGGAGGACTACAAGATCCCGTTCCCGCCCCTGCACTCCGATGTCCGTCAGGGCTTCGTCCTCAACTTCAAGGAGCGCCCCGACGTCGACCTCCATGAGCTCGAGAAGAAAGTCCTGGCCATCATCGCCAAGGACATCCCGATCTCGCCCTGCGCCGACAACACCATCAGCATCGGAGACCACATGGTGCCCTGCACGGGAACACGGACGCACGTCCGCTCGAGCGGCAAGATCGAGAACTTTCGTCTCATCAAGGAGTACCGCTACGACCAGATCAGCAAGGAATATTACGTGATCGGCCTCATCGGCAAGAGGGGAGAGGACGCTCTCGAGGACCTCATCGACGTCGAGGGGATCTACGAATGAACATCATCGATCCGGGTCCGGACAAGGCCCTCTACCGCCGCCTCGGCTGGCGGGGCGTCCGCCGGGCCACATGCGGCGGCCGGCCGGCGCTGCGCGTCGCCGACGGAGCGCTCAAGGCCCTGGCCGGGGAGGCCTTCACCGACCTCGCCTTCTACCTGCGTCCGGACTTCCTGGCGGCCATGCGGCGGATCCTCGACGATCCCCAGGCGTCCGGCAACGACCGCTTCGTGGCCGAGGCGGTCTTGCGGAACGCGGTCATCGCCGCCGAGGACGTCCTGCCGCTCTGCCAGGACACCGGGTCGATCCAGATCTTCGCGTTCCGCGGCCATCGTGTGGTCACGGACGGAAGGGACGAGGAGGTCCTGGCGGCCGCCGCGTCCGAGGTCTACAAGACGCGCAATCTGCGCTTCTCGATCATGGCCCCGCTCTCCGTCATGGAGGAGATCAACACGGGCACGAACCTGCCTGCCCAGATCGAGATCCAGGCCGCGCCCGGGCGCGAGTACCGCTTCTTCTTCATGGCCAAGGGCGGCGGCTCGTCGAACAAGATCGCCCTGTTCCAGGAATCGAAAGCCCGGCTCGAGGACGGCGCCCTCGAGTCCTTCCTCGCCGAGAAGATCCGGGCGCTCGGCGTCGCCGCCTGCCCGCCCTACCGCATCGCCGTCGTCGTCGGCGGCCTGTCCCCGGAGATGACCCTCAAGACGGTCAAGCTCGCCTCGGCCGGCTTCCTCGACGGGCTGCCGAAGCGGGGCTCGAAGCGCGGCGCGGCTTTCCGTGATCCGGGCTGGGAGGAGCGAACGATGCGGCTGGCCCGGGAGACCGGGCTCGGGGCCCAGTTCGGCGGCGTATGGCTGGCCCACGATGCCCGCTTTATCCGGCTGCCGCGACACGCCGGCTCCTGCCCGATCGGGATCGGCGTCTCCTGCAACGCCGACCGGGGCTTGCGGGGCAAGATCACGGCCGACGGCGTCTTCCTCGAAGAGGTCGAGCGCCGGCCGGCCCGCTTCCTTGAAGGCGCTCGTCCGGCGGGCCCGGCCGCGGCTGTCGCCATCGACCTCGCCAGGCCGATCGAGGAGGTCGTGGCCAAGCTGCGGTCGCTTCCCGTCGGCACGCTGGTCAGGCTGTCGGGGCCGCTGGTCGTGGCCCGCGACATCGCTCATGCCCGCCTGGCCAGGATACTTCAGGAGACCGGCGACGTGCCCGAATATTTCAAGCGCTACGCCGTTTATTATGCCGGCCCGGCCAAGACGCCGCGCGGCCTGGCCTCGGGCAGCTTCGGCCCGACCACGGCCCAGCGCATGGACGGCTATCTGGCCGGTTTCCTGAAGGTCGGGGCTTCCCTCGTCTCGCTCGCGAAAGGCAACCGGACGGCGCCGGCGGTCGAGGCGCTGAAGCAGGGGGGAGGCGTCTTCCTGGGGACGATCGGCGGGGCGGCGGCGCTCATCGCCAAGGAACACATCGTCTCGAGCGAGACGATCGATTTCTCCGATCTGGGCATGGAGGCGGTCCGCCGGATCGTGGTCAAGGACCTGCCCGCCTTCGTGATCTACGACGGCCGGGGCGGCGATCTCTATGCCGCCTGCGGGCGCGGCTGCTGACGCGGCCAAGACCCGCGGCGACGTCAAACGGCTATTTCTTGGTCGTGAAAATGACCTGGGCCTCGTCGCTCGCCCGGACCGAATCGAACAGCGCCTTGACCGCCCCGTATTGCTCGACCGGGAAGAAGCTTTTCTTGATGACAAAATCGCGCTGGACGTGGATCTTGCCCGGGCCCTCGTCGGAGCACACGAGCGAATAAGCCGAGAAGTCGTTCTGGTCCTTTCGCGGCGCCGGCCGGACCTCGGCCGTCAGCCCTTCGGGCAGGGTGATGACGATATCGTCGAAATCGCGGAACGGATAAGGGAAGTAGACCGGATACTTGCGCGCGGTCGTCCGGAACGGGTACTGTCCCGAGCCGACGAGCGGGGAGACCGGCAGAAGCATCTTCTCCCCGGCGACTGTCGCTATCCCAGGGATGGAAACGTCGTAGTTGGCGATGAGGGCCGGGTCGTTATTGTCGAAGTTCTCGACCTTCGTCAGAGTCGCCGACGCCCCCATCGGGAGGACGTCGGTGAGCTCCTTCTCGAGGGCCGCTTTCCGCACCGTATCGTCATCATGGAGATGCTCGAGGCGGCGGACAAGGGCTTCCTGGCCCGTGTAGGTCGTCTTGACGGTGCCGGTGAGGTTGCCTTGGAGATCGAGGCCGAAAGCGATCTCGCGCTGCGTCAGGGCCATTCCGGGAGGGGACACCGGGGTGGTGAAGAAGGCCGGCGGCTTGTCGGAAAAGCGCAGACCTGTCGAATTCGTCCGGCTCCAATGGATGAGCCCAAAAGGACAGAACGGCGTCGCGGGATCGAAGACCATGGTCCTGTCGCCGACCGCGACCAAGGCCACCTCGGAATCCAGCTGGTCGTAAAAGGAGAGGTAATCCTTGCGAAAGAGCTTGTTGTCCCGGGCCGTGACGCGGACGGCCTCGGCCGTGAAACCGGCCGCCCGGGCCAGCGCGACAAACGTCCGGGTCACGTCGCTCCGGAGGCCGAAGCCCCGCTCGAGGACATCGTCGACCTTGCGGTTGTCCTTGATCTTTTGTTCCTTCATCTGCGCGGGGGTCAGGTCCTTCTCGTAGCTCAGGTTCCGGAAGCCTTGGACCTTCGTGTAGATCCGTTTGAGCTGTTCCATGGGTTCGGTCGCGTCCCCGATGATCTCCCGGACCGCGGCCGCCAGCTTGCCGGGCTTGCCGATGAACTTCTCGACGCCCTTCTGCCAATCCGTGCTCTCCAGCTTCCAGAAGTCTTGGCCGTCCATGATCGCGCCGTTGATGTAGAAGAGATTGACGGACATCCTCAGCATCTCCTCGGGGATCGTATATTCCTCGGCGCTGAAGGCCGGGATGTTGGACATCTCCAGTTCCGCACTCCCCCAGCCGATCCTGGGGCTGCCCTCCTTCATCCCCACGGACGCCCAGGCCAGCCGCCAGCCCCCGCTGAGAATAAGGTTGATCAAGGATTGCTTGTTCGTAAAGGCGAACTTGGCCTTCTTCGTGAACAAGTCCTCTTGAATCTGCCAGCTCTCGACGGGGAGGGCCCGCCAATCCTTCGCTTCCGTGACGCCTCCTTCCTCCGGCCGGTCCCCGTAAGACATGAGGCCGGTCATGATCTCGTTGAGGGCCTTGGCCGAACGGTTCGACTTGCCGTACTCGAGCTTATAGCGGTAATCGATGATCGATCCGACATCGACGTCGGGGAGCGCGAAGGTCTTGACGGCCATCCGCAGCTTGCGGTAACGGATGACCGTTTTCTCGAAGACCTGGCCGCTGAACTCGCGGTCCGGACCTTGGGGCGGAACGACGCGGGCCTCGATCCCGGTGACCTTGGTATAGCCCGTGATGAACGGGATCTCGATGTTCGATAGGTCTCGGCCGGCCGCCGTGAGGATCTTCAGCCGCTTGAATACGGTCGTCGTCCTGCTCTCGACGTCCGTGATCTCCTCCCGATAGAGGATGACGGCCGGCGCGCCGGGCTGCTGCGGGCAGTCCTTCATGGCCGCATCGTCCATCAAGATCGGCGGCCAGGTCGTCTGGGCGGCCGCGGGAGCGGGCAGAGCCAGGAAGGCTCCGATGGCGAGGGCAACGAACGACGCGGCGGAGGTCAACGATCGCTCTGCGGACATCATGGCCTCCTCGAATCTCTCACTTCACGGCTCTTTCTTGACCGTCGTGAAAATGACCTGGGCTTCGTCGCTCGCCCGGACCGAATCGAACGACGCCTTGACGGCCGCGTACTGCTCGACCGGGAAGAAGCTTTTCTTGATGACAAAATCGCGCTGGACGTGGATCTTGCCCGGTCCTTCATCGGCGCACACGAGCGAATATGCCGAGAAGTCGCTCTCGTCCTTTCGCGGCGCCGGCCGGACCTCGGCCGTCAGGCCCTCGGGCAGAGTGATGACGATGTCGTCGAACTCGCGGAAGGGATAGGGGAAATAGACGGGATACTTGCGCCCGGTCGTCCGGAATGGGTAGCGCGCGGCGCCGAGCAGGGGTGAGACGGGCAGGAGCACCTTCTCCCCGGCGGCCGTCGCGATCCCCGGAATGGAGACCTCGTAAGAGGCGACCAAGTCCCGAGCGCTGTTGTCGATGTTCACGAGATTGGTCAGGGTCACGGTCGTCCCGGGCGGCAGGACATCGGCCAGCTCTTTCTCGAGGTCCGTTTTCCTGGCCTCGGCGTCGTCGTGGATGTGTTCGAGCCGGCGGACGAGGGCTTCGTGGCCGGTATAGGTCGTCTTGACGGTTCCCGAGAGGCCTCCCTGAGGATCGAGCGTCAAAGCGATTTCGCGCTGGGTCAGGGCCAGCTCGGGCTGGTAGATGGTCGTCACGAAGAAGGCCGGCGGCTTTTCGGCGTAGCGGAGGGCGGCCGTGTTGGAACGGCTCCAGTGCACGAGCCCGAAGGGGCAGAACGGGGTGGCCGGGTCGAAGAGAAGGCTCTTGTCGCCCAGAACGACGATGGCCGCTTCCGAGTCCATCTGGTCGTAGAAGGATAGGAGGTTGATGCGGAAGAGCTTGTCGTCCCGCGTCGAGACCCTGACGACCTCGGCTTGGAACCCGGCGGCCCGGGCCAGGGCCACGAAGGTCCGGGTGATGTCGCTGCGCACGCCGTAACCTCGCTCGAGGACGTCGGCCGCGCTGCGGTTGCGCTTGATATTCTGCTCTTTTCGCTGCTTGCGGGACAGCCCCTTTTCGTAGCTCAGGTTGCGGATCTTCTGCGCGCCATCGTAGATCCTATTCAGCTTGACGACGGCGTCCTCGGCGTCGCCCACGAGCTCCAGGGCCCTCGGGGTCGATTTGCGCGCATCGCCGATGAAGTTCTCCGCGTTCCTCTGCCAGATCTGGCTCTCCCGCTTCCAGAACTCGTCGGAGCCTGTGATGCGCCGGTCCAGGTAGAAGACATCGACCGACATCTGCTCGGCCTTTTCGGAGGTCATGAACTCCTCGTCCTCGAAGGCCGGGACGTTCTCGAGCTCGAGCAGGACCCGGGTGCCCTTGATCTCCGGCCGTGCCGCCTCGAGCCTGTGGCAGACCCAGGTCAGCCGGCAAGGGCCGTCGAAGAGCAGCCAGATGTAGGGGTGGCCGATGTATTCGTACTTGATCTTGCGCGTGAACAGGTCGTCCTGGACCTCCCAGTGGATGGCCGGGAACGAGAGGTACTCCTTGTTTTTCGGCAGCCCGCCTTCCTCCGGCTTCGACCCGGCGAGCGAGAGGTTGTCCGCCATATCCTCCTGGTCCGCTCCTGACGACCTCCCGTAGTCGCGGACGATGCTGTACCGGAATTCGATGATCGACCCGACCGTGACGTTGGGCACGGCGAAGGTCTTGACGGCGACGCGAAAGCGGCGGTAGCGCAGGGCGGTCTTGTCGAGGACCTGGCCCGTGAAGGGCAGGGGTTGGCCCTGGGGCGGGATGTGCCGGATCTCGAGGCCGTCCACCTTCCAGCTGCCGGCATAATAGGGGATCTCGATGTTGGCGCGATCACGGCCCGAGTCCTTCAGGATCTTCATCCGCTTGAAGATCTTCGTCTCGAGCGCCTCGTGATCCGTGATCTCCTCCCGGTAGAGCCAGACCGCGTCGGCGCCGGGCTGCTGGGGGCAGTCGGTCATGGCCTTCTCTTCGGGCGTGAGGGGAGGCCAGGACTGGGCCGAAACGGGACGCGCCGCGGCGAAGGCGAACGTGATCGCGAAAAGCACGCCGACGGCGGACGCCGCGGTGGAGGTATGTTTCTCGGACATCAGGGCCTCCTGGTCTCACCGGTCTTGAGGAGCAGGCTCTGCTGCTCCTCCGCGCCCACGGCGAGGAAGAACTTGAGGGCCTCGTCGTGGCGCGAGGCGGGGAGGAGCGGCTCGACCAGCCGGTATTCCCGCCGGTAGAGGAGCGTCCGCCCGGCCGCCTCCGTCCGGCTCGAGTAGGCGGCGAAGCCGGCCTCGAGGACGACCGGCTTCGGCAGGCTGTCGGCGGTCCAGCCATCCGGAAGCTCGATCGTGAACTCGTCACGGGCGAGCGAGGTCGTTTCAAGGTCGATCGGGTAGCGCCGCGGTTTCTTATCCTTCGAAGCGAGGTCGACCGCCTTGTTGCCGACGATCCGGGGGCGGACGACGAGATAGGCGCCCGCGCGCTTGGCGTAGCCGGAGGCCACGAAGCGGTAGCTGACGACGAGGTCGCCGCGGGCGTCCTCGAGGTTCTTGAACTCGAAACTCTGGAGCGTGACCGACGCGAACGAGCGGGACAGGAATGTCTCCAGGTATTTGCGCCGTTCCGCCTCCGTCGCCGACTGGATCTGGTAGCGCAGGGAATCGGCCTGGGCGCCACGCCGCGTTTCGACGATCTGGCCGGCCAGGGCGCCGTCGCCCGTCAGCGCGAGCTGGCCCCGGCGGTCGAGGACGTTGCCCTCGGGGCCGGGGCGGGGGAGGAGCAGGAGCTCGCCGCTCCCGCCGGCCACGAGCAGCCCCGTATTGTTCTGGAGGTAGTACGGCAGGCGGCCGAGCGGCGTCGTCGGCATGGTCGGGTCGAAGACGAGAAGCCGGCCCAGGCTCGGATGGCGGACCAGGCTGTCGAGCCCGGCGTCCGGGACGTCGTCAGGCAGACGGATGGCCAGGATAACGTGATTGAAGCTGGCGAGCGAGACTGGCGATTGAAGGTTCACGCCGCCACGGTCCGTGTGGATGACGATGAAGTGGGAATCGATCCCTATCGACTCGAGAAGAGCCGCGAGGAGTGTCGCCTTGTCCTTGCAGTCGCCGTAGCGGTTGGCGAGGATGCTCGGCGCCGGGTGGGGTTGGAACCCCCCGATGCCGATCTGGACAGAGACGTAGCGGATCTCCTTCTGGGCGAATTCGGCCAGGGCCCTGATCTTTGAGAAGGCGTCGGGCGAGGCCGCGGTGAGCTCCTTGGCCTTCAGCGACACGATCGCGTCGGGCGCGCGCCGCGGCCCGCTCAGGCCCGCGTACCAGGCCCCCATGTCGGCCCAGCCGGAGAAGGAACGGACGTCGGCGCCGGCGGGCTTGACCCTCACATGCAGGTGGGCGGCCAGGGCGCGTGGCTTGGGCATGTAAGGCTCGTCGGCGATGGCCGGGACGTCGAAGATGTCGAAGGACAAGGTCCCGGGGGCGTCAGTGTCGCGCCTCGGCTCGAGCGGGGCCCTATTGACCCAGCTGAACTCCGGCTCCCAGCGCGGAGGCAACGCGAGCGAATAGCGCGCCCTGACGACGGGGAATTCCCCCTGGAACGCGCAGCTGTCCTCGAGCGCCTCCGGGGTCTGCTCCTCCACCGATTCGAAGCCGACGACGCTGCCCACGTCCACTTCGGGGACCGCGAGCAACAGGAACTTGGCGTCCATATAAAGGGTGTCGGGGGCGACGGAGGACGAGATGACCTGTTTGATGGTCACCTCGCGCGGCGCTCCGGCCGGGTTGATCACCCATCCGGTCATGGATTTGACCTTCGTGTTGTAGGTGTCCGCCAGCACCAGCCTGCTGGAGCGCTCCACGCCGCCGGGCCGGAGGACCCTCGTGGCCCGCCGGCAGGTCGTGGTCATGACCCCCTTGGGACTGACGACGGTCGATTGCTCGTCCAAGAGGATGACAGCCTCGGTCTCGGGCGGGAGCGCGGGCACGGGGCGGGCGGCCTCGCTGACGAGCCACTGCGGCGGCTTGACCTCTGCCCCCTCCATACCGGCCACGGCCACGACGGCGATGACGATCGACACCGCGATGTGCTTCTTCATTTTCCGTCTTTCCCCTCAACAGAAAAGACCATCACATCATTATTTGTCGTTCCTGCCAGGAATTGTTTCAGATTTTTCCCGCCAGCGGCGCAAATCAAAAAGTGCGTTCCCATAAAATCCCCTCGGATACGTCCAAACGGCCCTCAGGATAATCCCTGCCTGAGGGAGATGTCAAGGCAAATGAGCCTTGGCGTGATATAGTGCTAAGGGGAGATAAAAATCCATGAAAGCCATGGTCTACACAAAGTACGGATCACCGGATGTTCTTCGACTCAAAGAGGTGGAAAAACCCGTTCCCAAGGACAACGAAATATTGATCAAAGTCCATGCGGCCTCCGTAAATGCCTTTGAATGGCGTCACCTGAGAGCTGATCCGTTCTTGATCAGATTGATGGGCGCTGGTCTTTTGAGACCAAAGCACAAGATTCTTGGAGCCGACGTGGCGGGGCAGGTTGAAGCGGTCGGCCGCGAGGTCAAGCAGTTTCAGCCGGGTGATGAAGTCTTCGGATGCGACGGCTACGGGGGATTTGCCGAGTATGTCTGTGTCGATGAAGATCGATTTGTGCTGAAACCGGCCAATCTGACTTATGAAGAAGCGGCGGCCGTCCCAATGGCAGCCCTCACGGCCCTGCAAGGTCTTCGCGATAAAGGAAGGATTCAGGCGGGACAAAAGGTCTTGATCAACGGAGCTTCCGGGGGTGTGGGGACTTTTGCCGTGCAGATCGCCAAATCATTCGAAGCCGAGGTTACCGGCGTTTGCAGCACGACAAAAATGGACCTTGTGCGCTCAATCGGCGCGGACCATGTCATCGATTACACTCAAGAAGACGTCACCAAGAACAAGCAACAATATGACCTGATTTTTGATATTGCCGCCTATCGTTCGATTTTAAAGTACAAGCGCATACTTAGCTCCGGCGGAATTTATGTTTTGGCAGGCGGTTCCATGGCCCGAATATTCCAGCTCATGTTCCTGTCAATGACAGGCGTCAAGAATATGAAACTCGTGGTCGCGAAGATTAGCCAAAAGGATCTGCTGGTCATGATAGAGCTCATGAATGCGGGCAAGGTCAGGTCGATCATCGATAAACGCTACCCGTTAGCCGAGACCGCCGAGGCCCTCCGGTATCTTGAAGACGGACACGCCCGTGGAAAAGTCGTAATTACCGTGTAGTAAAATCTCTCTCTCGCTACGGTATTCCAGTCTTGAGTTCAATATGGTTATGCCGGCATCCCTGAGTTCGCTCAGATCTGAGCGATCAACCGTCTTCAAGGCTTTAATACGCAATAGAATTTCCTTGCTGCTAAGCTCACGGTAGCCCTCATCTGCACTTCCATACCCGCCTGAGATTAAATCCAACCAGGCACGTTCTAGGCCCGACATTTTAAATTCTTCAAGGAACAATATGGGATTGACTCTGATAGCTCGCCCTATAAGGTCGCACCATTTTTCATCATAAGGACCTCCGACAGACACATGCATAGTTTTGAACGCTATGCGGAGCGCCAATCTGTCTCCTTTCCGTACAAGCTTGCCCAAAACTCTAAAAGGTCGACCGTCATGAATGTAGCGAAATGCGGCTGCAAATTGTTCGAAATCACCTTCCCGATAAGAAGAATTGTCAGGCAGGGCGGCCAAGACCGTATTCGCGTTATCGGCCGAAGGAAGCCTGCAATATGCCTCGAATGCCTCCCTGACCGTGGTCCAGTCGATATCTTGTTTTATCCTTTCTTGGGCTGTTGAAACATTCCCTAGAAGGGCACACAAGACCGTGGCCGCTATGAACGTTCTGGTCATTCTGTTTCCCCTGGCTAAGCCCGCCCAAAGAACCGGAGGCGTTTCAAGTATGATAAACTCCGAGGATTAGTGCTGTCAATGTCTCGAATCGCGCCATCTAAAATCTAACCGAAGGTTGATATGTCTCGCCATTTCAAAATCTAACTCTGGCTGGACCGGGATGTGTTGACGGGCTTCTCGGGGCCACTCAGGGTCACTCAGGGATAGTACTTTCCCACGCAGAGGGCAAAAATGCCGACATTCCATGTTTGCATTATTCCCCTTGCCCCCCTGTGGCTAAATTGTGGCCATTCTTAATCCATTTAGGGGGAGATTATGATCTGTTCTAGGTTTTGCGTTGGCGCTAAGAAGACGAAGTCTTCAGTTACTCGCCACACTTAAAGGGAATTGTTTTGGTAAGCGTTTCGGTATCAACCTTTGATGCTGGTAAATCTTCCAGCGTAGCTGTGATCTTGACTTCCTCACAGCCTGTACCGCAGACCAAGAAGGGCAATATCACCTTGCCGCCCTCATTAAGCCAAAGGCTGAGCTCAAGCGTTTGGTCTAGAAGCGTTTTCTGGTTATCCGTCGCTGTCAGTCTGAGCCTGCCCTCGCATTGAGTGAATCCAGGGCCGACTAGATCCACGAGCACCATTATTGCGGCCGAGGGCTCCCTGGCCTCCCCCTCGCCAATGATGGCATTCCACAAAACATGGGGTTTGCCGTCGAGAAGGTCGTTTGGGTTTATCTTGCCTGTCGCATGGTAATAGAGATGTGCATGGACGGCAGCCACCGAGTATTTCCCGTCTTCTTTGTAAGGATCGCCTGGGGCAATTGTGCCAAGAAGCACTATGAGCCCAAAAAAGACAATGGCTTTTTTCATCGCCTAGCTCTCCACGCGGATTAATTAACATCCTGAATAATATGGTCGCCCATTCCCAAGCCTCTCGGGAATTCACTTATTAATTCCCTTACTACTACCTCCCGCCATCCAGCGCAAGGATTTGATCAGTGAAAGGAAATCCTCTTCATACTTGGCACTTTCTTCTTTGGGACCATGCAATACAAAAACTAGGTAAAGCGGGGAGTCCTTGCCTGGATCAAGGAAACAAACGTAATCGGCCGTTTTATCATCGATGACATATTTTTTTGAAACGAGTTCATAGTTCGACCCTTCAATTAAGAATTCTTGAAGATCGAGTGTCTTTGAGTGCGTTTGATAATTCTCTATATCGAAGGAAAGGCTCTGTTGGATAGAATCGCCCCCTTTGCTATGGACGGAGATATGCATAATCGCCGGGGATTTTTTTATGCTTTTTTTCCCCAAACAGAAATATGCGTTCATGTGATGCCGATATGCGTCTTCTGTATGGCATAGCCAGCCCTTTGGCTCGATTACTCCGAACATCCAGCCTTGCCCAAATATAAGAAGCGCGTCCTTATCCTGCGCGTGGGTTGGCACTATTGCCATTAATATAAAGGCGGCAGCCACTATGTACCTTTTCATCGGATTCCTCCCCTAGGCTGTTATCCCAGATGTTCTTTGACCTACATGCGGATCTCGCTCTGCGGGATTCCTAAATAGGTCTGAGAGTACTTCAACCGCATGCCGCTTATTCTCGGGTGTTGGATGGGCGTATCGCATGGTCATCTGGATTGTCGCATGCCCCAAGATTTCCTTAACGGTTATTCTCCCATTCAATGATCTGGCTCTTATTCTGTTGAGCCGGCATAGGACTGAGAAGCAGATTAGATAGGATTATAGCTGTTAGAACTCTTTTAACCATCCTATTGCCCCTGATCCCCAAGCGGTCCTTCCTTCATTTGAAGTACTTCCATAGGTCATTAAGAGGGCCGGGCCATCCGGTCGAATCAAAGCCATTCCCTCCGAACATCCAGAGCCTGCCCAAGGAATCTGCCCACGATACGGCCCCTGTTCTTGCCCCAGGGACGTTTGAAGATCCGGCAATGCCCCTTGTTCCATAGACTCCCCATTGATTTCCGGAGCTATTGCCAGATACCCAAGTCCATTCGAGAGATGCCTGGTCAAAGTTCCAGAGGTCGTTGAGGGACGTATCTCCCAAGCCCAGCGAATCGAGACCCATCCCGCCGAAAAGCCATAGCCTGCCATCGGAATCGTACCAGGACGCGGCCTCTGACCTTCCGCCGGGGACATTTAAAGGGTCGGCAATGCCCATAATTCCATAAATCCCTACCTGTTCCGCGAGATTACTGCCGGAGATCCAGGTCCACTCAAGAGACATTGGATCGAATCTCCAGAGGTCATTAAGGCGGCCGGGCCATCCAGTTGAATCGTAACCGAGCCCTCCGAACAACCAGAGCTTGCCCTGTGAGTCTAGCCACGCAACTGCATACCCTCTTGCTCCGGGAACATTTGAAGTGTCAGATACACCTCGTATGCCATAGGCGCCCCCCTGGTTTCTTGTATCACTGCCAGCAACCCAAACCCATTCATCGGCCGCGATATTGTACTTCCATAGGTCATTCAGCGAGCCAAGTTGGCCGGCAGAGTCATAACCTTGCCCCCCGAAGAGCCAAAGGTTGCCGCTGGAGTCGGCCCAGGATACAGCTTTATACCTCGCCCCGGGTTTGTTAGATGGGTCGGGTATCCCTTTTGTTCCGTAGAAACCAGACCAATAAGGGCCTGTATTGCCAGAAACCCAAGTCCATTCATTTGTTTCGGGCCTATATCGCCATAGGTCGCTGAGGTCGCCTCCATTACCATAGGCGTCCGTGCCTAATCCGCCGAAAAGCCAGAGGTCTCCACTGGAGTCGATCCAGGACACAGACGCGATTCTAGCTCCTGGCACGTTTAACGGACTAGGCACTCCCTGGGTGCCGTAAAGCCCCGCCTGATTGAGCGCGCTGCTTCCAGATACCCAGGTCCACTCATGGGTTGTGGTCTCATACATCCAGAGGTCGTTGTGGCCCCCTCCGCCAAAAAGCCATAACCTCCCCAAGTGATCAACCCAGGATATCGCATTATCTCTTGCCCCGGGGAGGTTTTCCGGACTGGCTGTACCGCGGGTCCCGTAAATCCCCTCCTGGTTGGCTATGTTGCTTCCGGATACCCAGGCCCATTCATTGGAAACGGCGTCTAGAATAGTGATTGAGGCGCTGGCCGACTTGGTATTGTCGGCTGCGGAGACAGCCTTAATCGTCACGACAGCCGGGTTAGGAACATTCGCCGGGGCCGTGTACAAACCGGAGACGCTGATCGTACCGCACGCGGTGCCGTTGCATCCCGTGCCAGAAAGGCTCCACGTCACCCTCGTATTAGTCGAATTGCGCACTGTTGCTACAAACTGCACCGCCTCGCCAACATACGAGTTGGCTGTATTAGGCGTGACCGATATGGTGATTGGTGTCGTTTTGTCGACTCCGCACGCAGAAGATAGCAATAACAGAAACACAATCGCCCGATATTTAAGGTCCAATACTCTTTTCATAGGTCGATTCCTCGGGGAACCACATCATTTTTAGCGTATAGGCCCACTCGTTTGCCTCCTTTTTCCTAAAATCTCTTTCAGGCTTTGCTGAGCGGGCATGTTCTTCATCTTTAGACCTTTATGGTTTAGGACCTCCACAAATAAGGACCATGGGCAAAACCTCTTTTTCTCAGATAAAATGGGCAATTTCATGATCCTCACCATGATGACTTGACCCCTAACAGACAAATTGCGACTTTTGTAGAATAGTAGCATAGAATATTTTGCGATTCTATCAAAAGAGAATGTCAGATTCTCCAGGCATTTCTTAATAAGAGAAAAGTCATGAGATATGAAGCCAATTTCATAAAATGCTCTAATAATTGTCCCGCGCTGGCGGCTAGGAAGCAGCTATGGGAGTGGCGGGAAGGTGTGGGAGTCGAACCCACCCGGGACGTCTATAGCCCCATACCGGATTTGAAG
>JBAVUQ010000155.1:0-1708 GCA_049696855.1 Candidatus Aminicenantales bacterium | reverse complement strand
CCCTGGCGGACCAGGGACCGGATGAACTCTGAGCCTGGGATCAGGGAGCCGTAGGTCGTTGTCGCCCGTAGATACATGGTGCCACCATCATACCCCAGGTGTTTCCCATGTATCTGGACCTATTCATAAGAGCTTGGGTTATTGACATCTCCCTGGTTCTGGGTTACTTAGCTGAATGATGAGAAAGGGCAATCCCGCGCTGGCAGTTCCGAGGGTTTCAACCGGTATATCCGATGAGCGCCTTGGTGACGCCGCCAATACTCTAAGTTCCTTCCCAAGGAGGGAAGAATCATGCTTGAGCGACTGATATCCGACAGAAAGGTAATCCTACGCTATTTGCGTGCGGGCCTTGATATCGCCGACTACCGGATTGCCAAGTATGCCTTTAGGAAATATGAGCACTTGAAAATTCCGCGCGAGCAGGCTTTCTCTAAGTGGGAGAGAGAATATGCAAGGCGCGGCTATGCAACGCTTCCCATCGGACTATTCGAGAATTACCACAATCGGCACCTTGGCCTGACTCATGAAACAGAAATGATTGCAGATGCGGATATCAAGCCATTTCTTGTCAAGAGGGCGCCCGGCCAGGAACCTGTTTATTATGCAGATGAGGACGTTTATTCAGAAGAAGAAATCTCCAAGAGCTAATTTTCAGAGGCCGGCAACGTCGCATCCATTTCTTTTTGCACCCGGGCGGTGAACTCGGGTTCCAGAGAACATGATTCCCGGGCAGGATTTCGACCGTTGCCCCGGCGTCGAGGCGCTCAAACCCCAACGTCCATTGTGGAATTGGTCTCTGCCAAAAAAACTTGGCTACTTGGCCTTTTCCCAGACAATGTTCTTATAGGACAAAACAGGGAATGCGCACGGCCTTGTGGACTTGTCGAACTCGTCGCGAAAACCCTTCCCTCTCGCGTCACAGGCACCGGTCACCATGTCGATGAACTCCTTTATCAAAATGGTGGTTCCCTTGTCGGCGGACGAGGCCGCGGGAGATCCGGGAAGGCCCTCATAGACATAGACCTTCCCTCCCCGGAAACGGAATTCTTCGATCCGGTCGGTCACGTCTACTCTCCGATAGCCGCGCTCCCTTTTGTCGAGACCGAGCAGCTCCTCGTTGGTGATCAAATACAAAATGCCGTTGATCCAGCCCTTTTTCTTGGGATAGATATTCAGCTCCGCGGCTCCGATGATAGGAACGCGTTCTGTATCGCGCAGGAAATACGCATCGATCTTCTTAGCGCCCGCCGCGATCGCTTGGGGATCGTTGAACGGGCGAACGCATGTCCATACCCTCTCGTAGCCCCTGAGATGGACTTCGTAGATCGGACCTTTATATTTGTGCCCCAGCGTCTCTTCCATGCTCGGCAGGGAGATCAAGGAACCATAGGCGATGACTCCCGCGGAGCCTTCAGGTATTTGGAGCGTGCTTTTTCGTTTCGCCGCGAAAGCGAATACGGAGGACAAGAACAGTATCAATATGCAGACGGACATGCCCGGGAAGCTTCTCGTCATCGGATCACCTTTATTCATGGTTTTACCAGAAACATCGACTTGGTTCGGGCTGAGATCACCCTCGCCTCACACGACCTTGATCCGGGAGGCGACGTCCAGGAAGAATTCCTTCGACCAGAGCGCCAAAGAGGCCGCGTCCTTTACAAAGGGCTCGACTTCGCGCCGGATCTGGTTGATATCGACCTTGTCGATC
>JBAVUQ010000154.1:0-15769 GCA_049696855.1 Candidatus Aminicenantales bacterium | reverse complement strand
AAAACGGATACGCGTCAATACGCCAAGCGGCAGATGACCTGGTTCCGGAAGATGGCCGGCGTCGTCTGGTTCTCCCCCGACGACGGCCCCGCCCTTGAGCAATACCTCCAAATGCGATTACAATAGGGCCCCGGGATCCCATGGAACGCGCGATACTCGTCAACGTGGCCACGACCAGGACCGAAAAGGCGGAGGCCGAGGAGTCCATGGCCGAGCTGGCCGGCCTGGCCGCGGCGGCCGGGGCCGAGGTCGTCGGGAAGATCTTCCAGGTCCGGCCGCGTCTCAACCCCCGCTGGCTCGTCGGCGAGGGAAAGGTCGCCGAGATCGCCCGGGAGGCCGGTGAGACCTCGGCTGACCTGGTCGTCTTCGACCACACCCTCAACGCCGCCCAGCAGAGGAACGTCGAGGACGAGATCAAGGTCAAGGTCATCGACCGGACCCAGCTCATCCTCGACATCTTCGCCCAACGGGCCCGGACGAACGAGGGCAAGCTCCAGGTCGAGCTGGCCCAGCTGAGCTATCGCCTGCCCCGCCTGCGCGGCAAGGGGCTCAGCCTGACCCAGCAGGGCGCCGGGATCGGCACGCGCGGCCCGGGCGAAAAGAAGCTCGAGGTCGACCGCCGGCGGATCACCGACCGCATCACCAGGATCAAGAGGGAGATCGACGCCCTGGAGAGACGACGCTCGAGCCAGCGCGCCAGTCGCGGCGGGAGCCCCGTACCCACGGTCTCCCTGGTCGGCTACACGAGCGCCGGCAAGTCGACCCTGTTCAACTTGCTGACCAAGGAACAGCGCTACACGTCGTCGAATCTGTTTTCGACGCTCGACCCGCTGCTGCGGCGCGTCTCCTTCCCGGACGGCGCGTACTTCTTCCTCACGGACACGGTCGGCTTCATCAAGCGGCTGCCCGTCGAGCTGGTCACCTCCTTCCGGGCGACGCTCGAGGAGGTCGGCGAGGCCGACTGCATCTGCCACATCGTCGACGTCGCCTCGGCGTCCTCCGAACGGCAGCTCGGCGCCGTCGAGGCCATCCTGGCCGACATCGGCATCGCCGACATCCCGGTGGTCAAGGTCCTCAACAAGATCGATCTCCTGGCCGACGAGGAGCGGAGGCTCCTGCTGCAGAGGAACGCCGACCCGCAGGTCCGGACGATGGCCATCTCCGCGAAAACGGGGGAAGGCCTGTCCGACCTTCTGCGCCGCCTTCGCCAGGTCCTCTTCGCCGCGTACAAGACTTATTACATCCGGGTCCCCCGGGAGGCCCGCGAGATCACAGACTCGCTCCCCCGGCGTTCCCTCGTGCTGAAAAGGCGCGAGAGCGAGCGCTTCGTCGAATTCAAGGTCATGGCCGAGCCGGCGGGGATCGTCAACTTCCTGCCCTATCTCGAGCAAGGAGCCGAGCCATGGTGAAACGGATCGCCGTCGTCGGTCTGGCCCTTTTGGGGGTCTGGTCCTGCGCCAGCCTCCCTCCCGCGCCGCCGGCCTTCTTCGTCGAGGACCTTCCGGCCGAGGCGACGACCCGGCTGCGGCTGGACGATCGGATCGCGGCGAGCGACGCCTGGGACGCGCTCAAGGCCGGGCGGCCCGAGCTGGCCCGAAAATACCTGATGAAACTCGGCACAGCCAGCCCCATCCGCGAGGCCGGTCTGGCCTATGCGGACCTCCTCAGCGCCGACCTCGCGGCCGCTGAAGAGAGGTTCAAGTCCTCGATCGCCACGACGCCCGGCATGATCCCGTCGCACGTCGGACTGGCCCAGATCTACGAATCCCGGCGGGAGCGGGACAAGGCGTTCGGCGAGTACCGGGCGATCCTCGATCTCGACCCGGCCAATCGCTGGGCGGCGCCGCGCTTCGAGGCCCTCCGGGGCGAGCTCGTCAAGGACTCGGTGGCCGCTGCCCGGGCCGCGCTCGCCGAGGGCAACCGCGAGACCGCCAAGCGGGAATTCCTCAAGGTCCTGTCCTACGCCGCCGATTCGGCCGACGCCCACCTCGAGTTGGCCCGCATCTACCGGCAGGAGAAGAACACGGCCGAGGCCCTCGTCCACTTCAAGGCGGCCGTGGAAGCCGGGCCGGCGGACAGGGCCGTCCTGCGGGAGTACGCCGAATTCCTGGCCGAGTCCGGCCAGCTCGGACAGAGCCTCGACGTCCTCGAGAAGCTGGCGGCCGCCGCGCCGAAGGACACAACCGTCGTCAAGCGGGTCGAGGAGCTCAAGGCCAAGCTGGGCGTCTACGAGATCCCCAGCCAGTACGACGCCATCCAGGCCCTTGAAGCGATCACCCGCGAGGACTTGGCCGCCCTGATCGCGGTCAAATTCGAAAAGGATCTCGCGGCGCCCGGAGGGCGGACCGAGATCCTGGTCGACATCGGGACGTCCTGGGCCCAGCGGTACATCGTCACGGTCGCCTCTCTCGAGATCATCCGGGCCTCCGTGAATCACACCTTCCAGCCGCGGCGGATCATCAATCGGGCCGAGCTGGCCGACGCGATGATCCGGCTCATCGGCGTTCTCCAGGACAGGGGGGCCCGATTCGTGCCCCTGGTCGAGGCGCGCCGGATCCAGATTGCCGACGTGACCCCGGACAATCCCTACTATCCGTCCATCACCAGAGCCCTCGGCTTCCAGGTCATGACGCTGACCCCGGACCGGAAGTTCGAGCCCGAGAGGACCGTATCCGGCGAGGAGGCCATCCGCATCCTCGACATTATCCAGCGGCTGGCGAAATAGGGAGCGACCATGGACGACCTGAACGGATCCGCCGAGCTCGCCGAAGGGCCGGCCGGGCCGCGGCGCCGATCCGAGCTCCTCACCCTGCCCAACGTGCTGTCGCTTTCGAGGATCCTGCTCGCGCCGGTCTTCGTCGTCATGATAGCCCAGAGGAAACCCTGGGCGGCCTTCATCGTCTTCCTGGCCGCCGGCGCGACCGACGCCCTCGACGGCCTCACCGCCCGCTGGCTCCATCTGAAATCGACGTTAGGGATGTGGCTCGACCCGATGGGCGACAAGGTCCTGCTCACGTCGGCGTTCGTCGTCCTGACCCTGCCGGCGATCGCCCAGCCCAACGCGCTGCCCCTGTGGCTGACGGCCCTCTGCATCGGCCGGGACATCGCCATCGCCCTGGGCGCCCTGATCATCATCGCCCTCCGGGGGAAGAGGACCTTCAAGCCCGTTCTCGCCGGGAAGGCCACCACGATCTGCCAGGTCTTCATGATCTATTTCGTGCTCTATTTGAACGCGGTCGGCAAATCCCCCGAGTCCTTGGGCTGGCTTTATGTCCTGACGGCCCTGCTCACGGCCATGTCTTTCGTCCAGTACGGCTTTATCGGCGTCCGGATGCTCCGGGAAGGCCGGGTCCCGCCGGCTGACTGATCGCTCCCGGCCTGAGGAAGAGGCGGCTTAGGTCCAGTTGCCGAAACGGTCTTTATTGGCTTCGTTCTTTAAAAGGGCCCGGCAATAAGCGATCTGTTCCTGGGCCTTTTTCAGGAACGCCGGATCAAGGTCCGCGGCTCTTTCGAAATCGTTGATGGCCCTCTCATAGTCTTTTTTGAGCGCGAACGCGATGCCGCGATTATAGCGACTCCCTGCCCCGGCCGGATTCAGCTCGATGGCCTTCGAGAAATCGCCGATGGCCTCATCCAAATCCATCAGCTTGATGCGAGAGAGGCCGCGATTGTTATGAGCAAGAGCGGAATCGGGAGTCAATTCGATGGCTTTCGAATAATCCATAACGGCTCCACGATAGTCCCCCATTTGATGCCTGGCGACGCCCCGATTAATAAAGGACTGGGAATTATTCGGGTACGAAGCGATCTCCTCGCCCAACCTTTCGACCTCTTCTTTCAATCCTCCATGTCGCTCTCTGACCTTGAAAACGTCGATATCGAAGTGCGGCGGATAAGAATGGGCGACATAGAACCTCTTCCCCTCCTTGGTGTCCAGGATGGCAAAATCAGTCGCTTCGTAGATGTCGTTGAAATCGATCCAGTATGTCGCCGTAGCCTTCCCTTGGCCATCCAGTTCCGTGATCTCTAACCGCGGGGACTGGCCCAACAGATAGATTCTATCGCCCGAAGCTTTCACACTGATCGTCAGCGCCTTGAAGCCGACACGCTGGCTGATATTGGCAATGCCCTCGCCGACGATCTTCAGATTATAAACTTCTTTCGCGTTTATGACAGGGCTCTCGACCTTGTATTCCGCGAGGAATTTCCCCTCGGAAGAATACTTGCGGACGATCGGAAAATAAACAAAGGCCACATAGAGCTCGTTCTTCTCGTCTATGGCCAAGGATCTCGAATTCAAGACCGGCATGCTGTGATGGAATGTCAGAGGCTTCCCAAAAGAAAAGCTCTTCCCGTCCGGGGAGTAACACGTTATGAGCGCCGCTCCTTTATCCTGTATATAATGTGCAATATAGATGCGGTCCTGGGCGCCAATGGCAAAATCGTCCAATTCGGCAATCCTCAAGCGCCGAACATGATGGCCCGAATAATCCACGAACTCGAGGCTCTTTCGACCTCTGTCCTGGACGACGAGATAATCATGGGCCGCATGAAGACCGTAGGGAGCTTGAAATAGCGGTTTCCCATTCTCCTTATTCCCCAGGGGACCTAAAAACTCCCCGGCGGAATCGAATTTGAGGATGATCCTGGCGTTCGTTGCGGAAGCATAAAGATGGCCGCTTTTGTCGGTGGCCAGTTTAAGGGGAGACTTGAATTGCTCCGATTTGATCGTAAACTCGCGCGCCAGTTCGATCGCGTTTTCGGGAAGAGGGACGAGGCCCGTGTCCGTAAGGAAGATCTCGTCGTAAACCCTGACCTTCGTCGTGACTTCTTGAGGCGATGTTCCGGAAATCGACACCTGCATCAGGAACAGCGAAATCGCCAGAAGGCTCTTTTTCAATGCCTTATTCTCCGCGGATCATGGAGACCCTCCGCATCAATCATAGATGAGTCTGAACTTTGCGACCCGGGCCGGGCCCTCCTGAGATAGTATCAATCCGTAGAGGCTTCCGCTGTTATCGATGATCACTTGGCCCAAGCTTTCTTCCGTCGTGTCGTCGACAAAGGTATTCGGCATCCTATGCCGTGCTCGTAAATTCAAGTCGAGATCATAGATATCAATGAAAAATAAATTCTTTTCGGGATTCAAGAACGGAACGACCAATTGATCAGAGCCTTGCTTGCTCATATCCAAAACCCTAGCGAGCTTCGGGCTGGAGACGCTGACATCGTCCTTCTTGACAGTGAAGTGAACATGACCGTAGGTATCAAATCCAGTTTCTGGAAGGACGTCTTTGAGCACTCGGCCTTCAGAATTGTATTTTATCAGGCGATAAGGGAATTCCTGGGACGAGATTATCTCTCCGTTCTTATCGGCGATGATGTTCGTAAAATTGCTGTATCGATATAAACTGGTCCATGGTTCGGGATTTGGAAGATTCTCAATCTCTTTGATAAGACCGATCGCCGGTTCGACCAATAACCCAAATGAGCCAACGATCTTGCCAAGCGGCCTCGATACAGTTATGGGTTTGTGGTTCTCCTTGAGGAGAATGCTGGATAGATAATATGTGCCGTTTGTGAGCACAATATCATCATAATACTCGGCCGTCTTCCCGGAACGCATGAACTGACCATCGGATGAATAGACGCTAATCCTATGTTGGGGATTGTCAATGACATATATATTGCCATCCTCAAGAATTCTGATATTAGAGGTGTTTTTTGAGAGCTCACCCGGGCCTTGCCCACGTCTGCCGAAAGAAGACTGGTACTTGCCGTCCCTTGAAAAGCACTCGATTCGGCTATTCCCGGAATCTAAAACGAAAATCCGTCCGTTCTGATCGACGGCAAAGGCCCTGGGATTGAAGAAATCCTCGTTTTCCTTATCTGAACCGATCTTCATTACGAATTCGGCCCTCATTGGCCTTTCTTTGATTTCGCTTGGCCTGATCAATGCGGGATCTTCGCTCCTGACCGAACCATTGATGGCCGTCAAGCACAGAACAATCACGCTGGCCACTCTCTGTAGATTCTTAAACACATTCCACCTACCCTTGAGTGAGTGCTCTTATTATGGGCTTCGGCGAGGCCGTAATCAAACATCGAGGGAAGGAGGTGCCGCCCAGACGGAGAATGACGGATTGTGGACCGAGGCCGGAGTGGGGCTGCGGCTTTGCTTTTTCGGGCCTCCGTGTTAAGATTTCGCTAATGTCCGCACAGAGGAGCATCCGCATGAACGCCAACGGAAACTTCGATAAGCTGGCCCGCCGGATCGAGCAATACCGCGACGAGATGGTCGATCTCCAGATGAAGCTCTGCGCCATCCCGGCGATCGCGCCCTCGAGCGGCGGGGAAGGCGAAGCCAAGAAGGCCGAGTTCCTCGTGGAATGGCTCAAGGCCAACGGGTTCGTCGACATCTCCGTCGTCAAGGCGCCCGATCTCGACGCGCCCGCCTGCTACCGCCCCAACATCCTCGCTTATTACCGGGGCAAGAGCCACGCCAGGACGGTTTGGGTCATGACCCATATGGACGTCGTCCCGCCCGGCGAAGTATCCCTCTGGCGGGGCGATCCCTTCAAGGCCTGGGTCGAGAAGGGCCGGGTCTATGGCCGCGGCGTCGAGGATAACCAGCAGGACCTGGTCGCCTCGCTCTTCGCGGTCAAGGCCCTGCGGGCCGAGGGCATCGTTCCGGCCTTCGACATCGGCATCGCCCTCGTCGCCGACGAGGAGACGGGCAGCATGAAAGGCATCGAGCACGTCCTCCAGAAGCACAAATGCTTCCGCAAGCAGGACCTGATCATCGTCCCCGACGCCGGCGACGAGCACGGGACCATGATCGAGGTGGCCGAAAAGAGCCTCCTCTGGCTCAAGTTCAAGACGCTCGGCAAACAGGCCCACGGCTCGACGCCCGAGAAAGGCATCAACAGCTTCAAGGCGGCCAGCTTCTTCATCACCGCCCTGAACGATCTCTACAAGATCTACCCGGGCCGGGACCGGCTCTTCGATCCGCCCATCTCCACCTTCGAGCCGACCAAGAAAGAGGCCAACGTCCCCAACGTCAACACCATCCCCGGCGAGGACATCTTCTACATGGACATGAGGATCCTGCCGAAGGTCAAGGTCCAGGACGTCCAGAACGAGATCCGGAAGATCGCGGCGCGGATCGAAAAGAAGTTCAAGGTCAAGATCCACGTCGAGATCCAGCAGAAGGCCCCGGCCGCCCCTCCGACCCCGGCCCAGGCCCCCGTGGTCATGGCTCTCAAGAAGGCGGTTCAGGCGGTCTACAAGAAGGACGCCAAGGCCATGGGCATCGGCGGCGGGACCGTGGCCGCCGTGTTCCGGAGGGCCGGATTCCCCGCGGCCTGCTGGTCCAAGCTCGACGAAACCGCCCATCAGCCGAACGAGTACTGCATCATCGACAATATGGTCGGCGACGCCAAGGTCTTCGCCCACATCTTCCTGCAGGAATAGAGCTCAGACGGGACGGCCCACGGCGGCCAGCCCCGAGGGCGGCTCCGGGTAGATCCGCTGCACCCGCTGGGCGATGCGCACCGTGTTGAGGTGGATGTCGACGGTATCCTTGATCTCCAGAGCGTAGCCCCCGGCCAGGACGACGGCGACGGGGATGCCCAGGCTCCGGGCGCTCTCGATGACGAGCTTGTCCCTCTCCTTCAAACCCGCCTTGGTCAAGGACAGGCCGCCGAGCTGGTCCTTTTCGTAAGGGTCGGCGCCGGCCAGGTAGAGAATGAGGTTCGGCCGGAACTCTCTGTAAAGCTTGGGGATACGCGCCCGCAGCTCGCCCAGGTACTTGGCGTCGCCGTCGCCGGCCCAAAGCCCGATATCGACGGTGCTCCGGGGCTTCTCCGCGGGGTAGATGTCCATCTGATGGATGGACAGGGTGAAGATCTCCGGACGGCCGGCCAGCGCGGCGGCCGTCCCGTTGCCCTGGTGGAGGTCGCAATCGACGATCATGACCCGCTCGACGAGCTTGTCCGCGACAACCTTGCTGGCGGCCACGGCGACGTCGTTGAGAAGGCAGAAGCCCTCGCCGTGGTCGGGGAAGGCGTGGTGGAAGCCGCCGCCAAGGTGGACGGCCAGCCCCGATTCGAGGGCCTTGCGGGCGGCCAGGACCGTGCCGCCGACCGAGAGGAGGGCGAAGCGGACGAATTCGGGGGAATAGCGGACCTCGAGGGCCTTGAGCTCCGCGGCGCTCAGCGCGCCCGTCTTGACGCGTTTGAGGTAGCGCGCGGTGTGGACGAGAAGAAGGTCCTCGTCCGGCGCCGGGCGGGGCCTGAGAAAGTTCTCCTTCTTCGCGCCCATGGCCAGCAGGTTCTCATAGACGAGGCGGTATTTCTGGAGAGGAAAGACGTGCTTGCCGGTTTCGACCATCCAGTACTCGTTGCTGTAGATGAGCTGGAAGGGGAAGCGCTTGCCGACGAGCACCTTGATAAGATTGAGGAAATCGCCCATGCGGACCTCACCATATCAAAAAACAGGCTCGGAAAAAAGGGGACTTCCCGCTTCTATTGATACCCGCTCGGGCTCACAGAATCGCTTTATCCGGATATTTCGCAGAAACCTGCCTCCGTGTACGCTCCGGCAGGTTTCTGCCCTCCGCTCACTTCGCTCGCTTCGGTCGGTGGGCCAGCTTCTTCGCGCTCTTTTTAGCCGCGGCCTCGGGGGCGTTCAGGATGGCCGCCCGGGCCGCCGCCAGCCGGGCGATGGGCACCCGGAAAGGCGAGCAGCTGACGTAGTTCAGCCCGATGAGATGGCAGAACTCGATCGAGGACGGATCGCCGCCGTGCTCGCCGCAGATGCCGAGCTTGATCCCCGGCCGCGTCTTGCGGCCCCTCTCGACGGCCATGCGCATGAGCTGGCCGACGCCGTCGCGGTCGAGGACCTCGAACGGGTCCTTGGCGTAGATCCCCTTCTCGACGTAGGGGATGAGGAAGCGGGCGGCGTCGTCGCGGCTGACGCCGAGCGTCGTCTGGGTCAGGTCGTTCGTGCCGAAGCTGAAGAACTCGGCCACGGTGGCGATCTCGTCGGCGGTGATGGCGCCGCGCGGGATCTCGATCATCGTCCCGACGAGGTAGTCGAACTTGATGCCCTGCTCCTTCATGACGGCCTCGGCCGTGGCCCGGACGAGCCGCTCCTGGTTCTGGAGCTCCTTGACGTGGCCGACGAGCGGGATCATGACCTCGGGGAGGACCGGGATCTTCTTCTTCTTCGTCGCCGCGGCGGCCTCGAAGATGGCCCGGGCCTGCATCTCGGTGATCTCGGGATAGATGATCCCCAGGCGGCAGCCGCGGAAGCCGAGCATGGGATTGAACTCATGCAGGGAGTCGACGCGCGCCTTGACCTTCTCGTAGGAGATGTCCATGTCGGCGGCGACCTCGCGCTGGCCCTTCTCCTCGTGGGGCAGGAACTCGTGGAGCGGCGGGTCGATCGTCCGGATGGTCACAGGCCGTCCGGCCATGACCTCGAAGATGCCGGTGAAGTCCTTCCTCTGGAGCGGCAGGAGCTTGGCCAGGGCCGTCTTGCGCTGCTCGACCGTGTCGGCCAGGATCATCTCGCGCATCGGGCCGATCTTGCCCTCGCCGAAGAACATGTGCTCGGTCCGGCAGAGGCCGATGCCCTCGGCCCCGAAGGCCACGGCGTTCCTGGACTGGTCGGGCTGGTCGGCGTTGGTCCGGATCTTGAGGGTCCGGTACTTGTCGGCCCAGGTCATGACCTTGGCGAAGGTCTGGTAGACGGACGCTTTGGCTGGCGCCAGGGTCTTTTCGATCAGGACCTGGAGGACCTCGGACGGCCGGGTGTCGATCTTGCCCTCGATGACCTCGCCCGTCGTGCCGTCGATCGAGATCCAGTCGCCTTCCTTGACCGTCCGGCCTTTGACGGACAGCGCATGGGCGGAGTAGTCGATGAGGAGCTCGCCGCAGCCGGCGACGCAGACGCGGCCCATCTGCCGGGCGACCAAAGCGGCGTGGGAGGTCATGCCGCCGCGGGCGGTCAGGATGCCTTCGGCCGCGCCCATGCCCTTGATGTCCTCGGGCGAGGTCTCGATGCGGGTCAGAATGACCTTCTCGCCGCGCTTGGCCCAGGACTCGGCGTCGACGGAGTTGAAGACCACCCGCCCGGTCGCCGCGCCGGGTCCGGCGTTGAGGCCCTTGGCCAGCAGCCGGCCGCCCCTGACGGCGGCGGCCTTCTCGGCGGGGTCGAAAATGGGCCGAAGGAGCTGGCTGAGCTGGTCCGGCTCGATCCGCGTCAGGGCTTCCTTCTCGCTGATGAGCTTCTCGCCGACCATGTCGACGGCGATCTTGATGGCGGCGAAGGCCGTGCGCTTGCCGACCCGGCACTGGAGCATGTAGAGGCGGCCCTGCTGGATGGTGAACTCGATGTCCATCATGTCGGTGTAGTGCTTCTCGAGGATGCGGCGGATCTTCTCGAGCTCCGCGTAGGCCTTGGGATCGTCCCGGCCGAGCTCGGCGATCGGCTTGGGCGTCCGGATGCCGGCGACGACATCCTCGCCCTGGGCGTTCATCAGGTACTCGCCGTAGAAAACGTTCTCGCCCGTGGCCGCGTCGCGGGTGAAGGCGACGCCCGTGCCGGAGTCGTTGCCCATATTGCCGAAGACCATGAGCTGGACGTTGACCGCGGTGCCCCAGGCCTCGGGGATGTCGTACATCTTGCGGTAGGCAATGGCCCGGTCGTTCATCCACGAGCCGAAGACGGCGCCGATCGCGCCCCAGAGCTGCTTCTTGGGGTCATCCGGGAATTCGTGCCCGGTCTTCTCCTTGATGGCCGCCTTGAAGAGGGCGACGAGGTCCTTGAGGTCCGCGGCCGAGAGGTCGGTATCGCCCTTGATGCCGAGGGCGTGCTTCATCCGCTCGATGATGTCCTCGAAGGGGTCGATGTCGTCCTTGTGGACGGGCTTGAGGCCGAGGACGACGTCGCCGTACATCTGAACGAAGCGGCGATAGGAATCGTAGACGAAGCGCTCGTTGCCGGTCTTCGCGGCCAGGGCGGCGGCCGTCTTGTCGTTGAGTCCGAGGTTGAGGATGGTGTCCATCATGCCCGGCATGGAGGCCCGGGCTCCGGAGCGGACGGAGACGAGCAGAGGGTTTTTCGGGTCTCCGAATGCCTGGCCGACGGCCTTCTCGAGCCTCTTCACGTTCTTCTCGACCTCGAGGCGCAGCGATTCGGGGATCCGCTGGCGGTTCTTGTAGTAGAGAGCGCAGACCTCGGTCGAGATCGTGAAACCCGGCGGGACGGGCAGGCCGATCCCGGCCATCTCGGCCAGGTTGGCGCCCTTGCCGCCGAGAATGTCCTTCATCTTCATATTGCCTTCGGCGGCGCCGGCCCCGAAGAAATACACGTACTTCTTGGCCATCGGTTATCTCCTGATACTTAAGATATTTATGAAAATATACACGGATTCCCGCCTGAATTCAATTATGGGTCATGTCCCGGGGACGCACACGAGAGGGGACATGTCCCCTATCTATCTTTGGGCTCGAACAGGACACAGAGCCCCAAATAGAGCATGGCCAGGTCTTCGACGATGACGCCGAGCCCGGCCTTGCGGTCGATGGCGCCGAAGCAGCCGCAGTCGACGTCGAGGCCGCGGATCATGGTCACGACGGTCAGGACGATGAAGAAGACCAGGAGTCCGGAGATGACCAGGGCGGCGGCGCGCTTCCAGATGCCGGCGGCGAGGAAAGCGCCGGCCAGGATCTCGAGCCAGGGCAGGACGATCGCGGCGATGAAAGACAGCGCCTGCCCGACGAGGTCGTAGTTGCGGATGTTCTGGGCGAAGTCGAGCGGCTCGAGGACCTTGACGGCGCCGGCGTAGACGAACAGGCCGCCGAGGACGACGCGGAAAGCGAGGAGAACGGTCCTATTTCTGACCATCGCCCCGCTCCTCCGGGAGGCCGGCCGTTTTCCAGGCCTCCCAGCCCCCGGTCATGACCCGGATATCCTTGAACCCTTCGTCGTGGAGCCGCTTGGCCAGGAGGAGGCTCGATTGGCAATCCCCGCCCTCGCAATAAACGACCAGGATGCCCGCCCGCGGCGAATTCAGGACTTCGGTCGGGAAGGCCTTCCCGGCCTCGGACGCCGGCACGCTTCGCGCTCCGGGCACGTGCCCCCTGTCGTAAAGATCCGGCCGCCGGGCGTCGATGAACGCGGCCTGCGCCGTCCGCCACAGGTCCTCGGCTTCTTCGAGCGTGATCAGGCGGACGCCGGGGTACTCGGAGGCCTGGAAAAATGATTCGCGGAACTCGCCCCGGGCGAACCTCTTGATGAGCGGAAAATAGACGGCCGCGGCGACAAAGAGGCTGAGCGCGCCCAGGACCAGGGCCTGGCGCACGACCCTCCCCCCTTCGCTCATGGCGCCGCTCGACTTCAGCCGTGGACGGCTTTGTAGCGCTCGAGGCCGGCCTTGAAGACCCGGATCGCTTCGCGCAGATCGTGCTCGTTGATGACGTAGGCGATGCGGGCCTCGTCCGTGCCCAGGCTCGGCGTCGAATAGAAGCCGGGGGCCGGCGCGATCATGACCGTCTGGCCGTCGAGCGAGAATTCCGAGAGGAGCCAGACGGCGAAGTGCTCGACGTCCTTGACCGGCAGGCGGATGATGACATAGAACGCGCCCTGGGGCTTGCGGATGACGACGCCGGGAATGTCCTTGAGACCGTCGTAGAGGATGTTGCGGCGCTTGTCGTACTCGTCCCGGATGCCCTGGAAGTAGCTCATGGGCATGTTGTAGGCGGCCAGGGCGGCCATCTGCTCGACCGACGGCGGGCAGAGCCGGGCCTGGGCGAACTTGAGGGCGGCCGCGTAGACATCCTTGTTGCGGGTGATGATCATGCCGATCCGGGCGCCGCAGCAGCTGTAGCGCTTGGAGATGCTGTCGACGACGACGACGCGCTCCTTGATATCGTCGTACTCGAGGATGCTCTTGTGCTTGAGACCGTCGTAGACGAACTCCTTGTAGACCTCGTCGCCGACGAGGAAAAGGTCGTGCTTCTTCACCAGGCCGACGACGCGGCCGATCTCCTCCGGGGTGTAGACGGTCCCCGTCGGATTGTTCGGCGAACAGAGCAGGATGGCCTTGGTCCGGGGCGTGATCTTGGCCTCGATGGCCTCGACCGGGGGCAGGCGGAAGCCGTCCTCGACGCTGAGCGGCAGGGGAACGATCTTGAGCCCGGCGAAGGCGGCATAGCCGTTGTAATTCGTGTAATAGGGCTCGGGGATGACGATCTCGTCCCCGACGTCGCCGATGACGGAGAAGGTGAAATGGATGGCCTCGGACCCGCCGGTCGTGATCAGGACCTCGTCCGGTCCGAGCGGGATGTTGTACTTCGCGAAATAGCGGGTGACGGCTTCCCGCAGCTCGAGGAAGCCCTGGGCCGGGCCGTAGGCCAGAACGGGCTGGCTCCAGTTGTGGAACGTGTCCATCACCGGCCCCGGGGCGGGGATATCGGGGTCGCCGATGTTGACGTGAAAAACCTTGATCCCCTTGGCTTTGGCCTGGTCGGCGTACGGCTTCAGCTTTCGGATCGGGGACGCCTGGATGTCGAGTCCGCGCTGGGAAACGTTCATGGACGGATCCTCCCTGGGTGACGGGATCGAAACGATAGCGCCTATTATAGGATTTTCGCGGGTCCGAGCGCAACGGCCCTTTCAGAGCCACGCCCTCATGGAAATTCTTGGGACACGATCCCTTTTCAGGAGAAAAGGGTCATGTCCCGAATTTCCCTCACGAGCGCAACGCCCCGTTCGGCCCTGTCAGATGGCGAAGCCGAAGATCAGCTTGTAGCAGTTGTAGCGGAACTTCAGGGAGCCGAACGGGTCCCAGAACCCGTCGAGGCCGTTCCGGGCGATGATGGCGGGGCGCTCGCCGATCTCGCGGCCTCCGAAGGAGAACCCGACGCCCACGGTGACCGAGGATTTCTTGATGAGGAATTCCCCGCCCGTGACGATGTGGTGGATGTTCCAGTCGGTCAGCGAGATGTTCGTCGATGTTCCGGGCTTCTTGGCCGAGTAATCCGTCGTGAAGCTGGCGTAGCCTTTGAAGCGCGACGAATAGGACCACTCGAGCCCCACGCCCCAGTTCAGGACGGCGGCGAGCTCCTGGGTGACATCGGTCGAAATGATCTCCCCGGTCGATTGGGCGGCGAAGGGCGCCGAGTCGACGACGGTATAGGGCCGGACCCGGGCGAACCATTCCGTGCTCCCATAGAGCCGGACCTTTTGGATCTTCAAGGTCATGCCGGCCGCGAGCGAGAAGGGCGTTTCATAGGTCACGGGCAGCCGGCGATGAAAGTCCGCGGCCAGAAAATCGTCGGGGACCCCGTCGCCGTTCATGTCCAGGCCGGCCAAGGTGGAATCCACGCCCGTCGAACCGCTTCCGCCGATGGCCAGGCTGGGGGAGGTCACGGTGAGGCCCAGGGTGATCGTATTGAAATCGCAGGCCAGGCCGATCTTCCACAAGGCCCGGAAATGATAATACGAGTACTGCCTCTCTCCTATGGCCACGGCCAGGTGGTTCTCCTGGTTCAGCGTTTCGACCAGCTCCTGGGTGATGGCCCGGTGCGAGCGGTACGCGATGTACTGGGTGACGCCGATTCCCATGTGCTTGGACAGCCTGTAGGACCAGGTCAGACCGAACCAGCTTTCGGAGAGCTTCTCGTCGAACCTGAACTGGGTGACGTAATCCTCCTCTCCGGCGAGGTCCGGGAGAACGTCACGGACGCCCGCGGCGGAGCTCGAGATGGCGAGCTTGACGGACTGGCGGGCCA
Source organism: Candidatus Aminicenantales bacterium (assembly GCA_049696855.1). Taxonomy (GTDB): domain Bacteria; phylum Acidobacteriota; class Aminicenantia; order Aminicenantales; family Saccharicenantaceae; genus RBG-16-66-30. The sequence continues at coordinate 968 of JBAVUQ010000154.1, read as the reverse complement.
CGTAGGAATAGCCGAACCAGTGATTACGGAGACCGCGGATGCGAACGGTCCCGGCGAGCAGAACGGGCGCCGGCCCGGGGCTGAACCTGTTGAGCGGGATGCTCCCGGGAACGGTCCGGGCCAGGATCACGCGGGGATACTGGAAGACGTTGGCGGCCATGAGCGTGTGCGGCTTTTCCACCAGGCTCATGCCTCCCGGATTGTAGTACGTGCCGGAAAGGTCGAGGACGCTGCCGATGACCGCCCCGCCGAGGAGGGTCGCCCGCGAGCCGTACTGGTTCGTCCAATAGTGGGAGTCCTGGGGCCGCGCCAGGGAGGCCAGGGAAAGAGAGGAAACGACGACCGCTAATGCGACCCGCCAGGTTCTCATCCTATCCTGTATGATAGACGTTTGCCCGGGAGCCCGTCAAGCCGGGCCTGGCGCGCTCCTCGAACATTCCGGTTGCCAAAAACCTGGCTTTTCTGCTAGTTTATGGGGCGAACCGAGCCTCGGAACCGCCATGATGATCGAGCGTCACGCCCGCCTCCGCGAAGTCCAGATCTGGGGCGATCATATCCACTTCGCGATCGACGCGCCGGAGCTCGGCCGGGGGGCCCGCCCCGGCCAGTTCGTCATGGTCAAGGTCTCGGAAGGGACCTTCCCCCTGCTCCGGCGCCCCTTGGGCATCCACGAAGCCAACGCGGGGGGCATCGAGCTCTTCTTCAAAGTCGCCGGACAGGGGACCGAGCTCCTGTCGCGGAAAAGGCGCGGCGACCGCCTCGACATCATCGGTCCTCTAGGCAAGGGGTTCACCATCCCAGAGTCCATAAAAGGCAGAACGGCCTATCTCGTCGGCGGGGGGCGGGGCATCGCCCCGCTCTATTTCCTGGCCCGGGAGCTGGTCAAGGCCGGGGGCCGGCCGGTCGTCCTGTACGGAGGCCGATGCCTGACCGATATCCCCCTCCGGGACAGGTTCGAGAAGGCGGGC
>JBAVUQ010000153.1:0-6281 GCA_049696855.1 Candidatus Aminicenantales bacterium | reverse complement strand
GTCACTTCCGGCGTTCGTCGATGAGCCATCGGACATCGCGTCTCTCCTCCGTCAATCCTCTTCGATCATGCGAACGGGACGCCACCCGCCGTTTCTTTCGACGCGCAGGGTCTTGATCTCGAAAGGTGCGAAGGACAGGGGGATATGGACCCTGGGGACGTGTCCCCTTTCCTGAGCCGGGGACGCGTGCCGCGGATCCTCAGCTTCAGGATTATCCGAAGCGGGCTCGTTTCCTCGTGTTCGGGGCGCGGCGGGCTCGACTTTCAATTCACACTTTGTTTTCTTCCCGACGGCCTCCTGCAGCCTAAGGATCAGCGCTCCACCATCCCAGGACCGCTTGCAGGCGAGCATTCGTACGCTGGACGGCTTGAGTGAGAACAAGAGCTCCCGTGGCTGTGCCTGCCGCGCGTTATAAGGCAGGTGGGCGTACGCCGCGGGGGGAGCGGCGAGATGATCCGCCAGGCCCGGCATCAGCGCCTTGACCGACGCGGGATCGCCGGCCGCGACGAGGAGCCGGAACTCGTGAACGCCGATGTCGGCGAACTTCCATATGGGGGGACATGTACCTTTGGTACGTGTCCCCATTTTTGATGCCGCCGCATCGAGGTCGAATCCCCGCTCGTGGCAATAGGCGGAGCTCCGGAGCACGGACAGGCGGATCTCGCCGGCCTTGAAATCCAGGCCGTTCTGCCCGCTCGAGGCGACGCCGATCGCGGCGGGCGCGCCGGCTGATCGTCCCTCGACGACCAGCCACCGGCCGTGGACGTGCTCCTCCCCGTCCGCGGGCCGATGGATCGCTCCGCCCGGGACCTCGGCGAGAAGCGTGGGCGATGATAGGGACGTCGGCACGCTGAGCTTCAGCCGGCGTCGCGCCTCGTTCCAGGTGACGCGGAAACGAAACTCGAGGACGGGCCAGGATGGATACGCCACGACGTCCGTGATGACACGGCTTTTGCGGTACGAAAAGATCGAGCGCGTCACCGTCCGGACGGGGCCCCTTTCGATGACGAAGGGCCGGCACGACGGCTTGAAGCGGCCGACGATCTTGCGGTAGCTGCCGCAACCCGTTCCCCACGAATCCGCCGTGTCCTCGATGACGAGAGGTTCGAAGAGAGGCCCGGCGAGGCATCCCTTTACCGTTCTGCCCGGCCCGGTTTTCAACAACCGGACGAGTCCGGTCGCGCGGTCAATCCGGTAGGCAATGGGGACACGTACTTTCGGCACGTGTCCCCCTGCTAGGCCCCCCGTCTGAACCGGCTCGCGATCGGGGACATGTACCCTGGGTACGTGTCCCCGGCTTTCGGCTTCGTTGGTTTTGCCCGAGGGGATTTCGAACGCTCTAAGGTAATATCTCGAAACGCCCACACCCGGAAGATCATCGACGAACGAGATCCGCCGCCGCCAGCTGTTGAACGGCAGGAGGGACTCGGGCTGTTCTTCCTGGCAGACGATCTCGCGGCCGTCTGCCCTGAAGAGCCGCATGCGCCACGTCCCCTTCCAGAAGGGCCGATGGTCGGCCATGCACTCGAATTCGACGGGGATACGGCGGAGGGAGGGGTTAGCGTTGAAGACGGTGACGGGGAGCGAGGGGCTGTTGCGGCCGCCGAGGTTGAGGGAAGCGAGGGACCGCAGGACGGCGGCGCGACCGATGTCCTCGGCCCGGCCGTACTGACCGAGGGCATCGCGCTCGGCGGGCTCGACGCAGGTGCCGGTCAGGATGTCGTGAAAATCGTTGAACAGGTGCAGCCTCCAGGCCTCGGCGAGATCGGGCTCCGGGGCCGCCTTGGGGGCAAGCCATGAGGCCGCGGCCGACGCCGCGTCCGCTTGGACGAGGCTGCCGAGGCTTGCGACCGCACGCCGTTTGAGACGGGAGAGCGAGGTATAGCAGCCGGTGAACGAGCGTTGGAGGTCGCCGTCATGGATGGGGGCGACGGCCGCCGCATCCTTGACCGCGTCATAGAACCGGTCGGGCGTGCTGTGGATGACGCGAACGCCCGGCTCGCGGGCGATGAAGGCGTCGATCGTCTCGAGGTCACGACGCGTCGCCCCGCCGCCGTGGTTGCCGAGGCCCCAGAAGACGGGCACGTCGCGGCCGAGCTTCAGGGCGAGCTCGACTCCGGCGCGAAGGCGGTCCTCGACGTTGTCATGCTCGGTGTGATAGAGACCGACGGCGATGCGGTAGGCCGGGATGGTCGTGCCATCGACGCCGCGCCAGCGATAGAGATCGGCCGGAAGCGTGAGCTCGTCGGCCTGGGGGCGCATGTGGACGTACATCTCATAGCCGGCGAGGCGCAGGATCTGGGGCAGCCCGCCGCTGTGGCCGAAGGAATCGAAATTGTAGGCGACGCGGGGCGCGGCGTCGAAGCGGTCCCGGAAGTAGCGGCGGCCCTCGGCGATCGTCCGAATGAGCGCCTCCGTCCCCGGCAGGTTGACGTCGGGCTGGATGAACCAGCCGCCCGAAATGGCCCAGCGCCCGGCCTTGACGAGCCGGCGGATGTCGTTGAAGAGGGCCGGGTCGAGCCGCTCGGCCCACCGGTAGAGGACGGCTTCGTTGTGACAGAAGACGAGCGAGGGATGCTCATCGAGGATATCGACGGCGTTCCGGAAAGTCGCCAGCGCCTCCGATGCGCCCTCGTCCCAGCGCCACTGCCAGACGGGATCGAGATGCGCGCCGCAGATCAGGTGCACCGTTAATTTCGGTGACACACAACTAAATACACTTAATTCGCTTCGCTGGCTGAGCCTATTTCCTGCAATCGGCATATCACCGAGACCTGTCTTCCTGATTCTACGCATTTCTGGCCTCTCCGCGCCGCCTGGTCCCCCGGATAATTAAGTGTATTTAGTTGTGTGTCACCGAATTAGAGTTCATCCTTGCTGGGCAGGTTCTTGTACCAGGTGAAGTACAGGACGACCGCGATCGCGGCCGCGGCGGCGGCCCAGATCCCCAGGTGCTTCCAGTTCCGCATGAACAGGTAGAAGGGCAGGATGGCCAGGGAGAACTGGAATCCGGCGGTGATGAAGCCGTTGAGCAGGTCGATCTTCGGCATCTTGTCTTTGGCCGGCACGAGCCCCCGCTTGACGCATTCCCGCCGGACCGGACCCCAGAACCCGAACGGCCGGACCTTGCTATAAAACTTGACCAGGACCTCCATGTCCGCGGGTTTTGTCAGCGCCGCCACGACGAGGGTCGTCACGAGGCTGAGCCCCACGTCGATGGCCAGCGAGGCCGACGCGTGCAGGCCCTTGACGAAAACGAGCCGGAGCGAGATCAGGACGGCCGAGACGCCCATGCTCCAGACGAAGGCCTTGGCCCCGAACCGCCAATAGTGCCAGCGCAGGGTCGCCGGCACGAGGATGACCGTGACGACGACGAAGACCATCATCTCCCAGGCCGTGACGATGTTCGTGAACGAGAGCGAGAAGACGAACCCGATGAGGACGGCCGCGACCGAGGCGATCTGCCCCAGCCGGACGAGCTTCTTCTGGCTCAGGTCCTTGGCGATATAGCGTTTGACGAAATCGTTGATGACGACGGAGCTGGTGACGTTGATCATGGCGCTGATCGTCGACATCAGCGCCGCGAGCAGCACGGCCATGAACAGGCCGCGCAGCCCGACCGGCATCTTCAGCAGGACGAGGGGCATGATCTTCTCGGCGTCGAACCCGGCCTGGTTCCCCAGATAAAAGATCCCCAGGACCATGAAGGAGACGCCGAGGACCCAGCGCAGGTTGTAGCCGACCGTCCACATCCCGGCGGCCAGCTGGGCGTCGCGCGGCGACTTCGTCGTCAGGAAGAACTGGAAGTCCCAGACGTTCGGCCCGGCCAGGAGGCGGAAGATCATCCAGAAGAAGCCGGCCGCCATGAGCGGTCCGAACATCCCGAAATGCTGGTAGGCCGGCGGCGTCTCCGCCGCGAACCCCGACCAGAGATGCCACGTCGGCGCGAGCGAGAACCAGCCCGGGTCCTTGTGGATGAAGGTCATCGCGGCCGGCTTGGCGAAAACCATGAACCCCATGATGACCGCCCCGACGCCGATGAGGAGCGTCTGGAAAATGTCCGTGAGGATGACGCCGAAGAACCCGCCCAGGGTCACGTAGATCCCCACGACGGCTAGGACGATCAGCGTCGCCTCCCAGCGGGGCAGGGGCAGGAACTCCTCGGCGAACTTGCCCGTGCCGACGCTGATGAACATCAGGTTGCAGATCATCAGCACGAGCAGGAAGATCGCCGCCGTGAGCCGGGCGGCCTCGGCGTCCTTCCCCGTGCCGAAGCGCGTCTCGTTCCACTCGGCGAAGGTCATGACCCCGGACCGGCGGATGTACTTGGCCTGAAAGGCCATGTAGAAGCAGATCATGAACCAGCCCCAGAAGATGTGCGTCGCCCACATCGACTTGAGCCCGACGTAGAAGATGAGCCCGATCATGGACATCGTCCCGCCGATATCGATGTAGCTCGAGCAGCCCGAGAGACCGAGCATCCACCAGGGTACGTTGCGGTCGGCCAGGTAGAAGGAGTCGAGCTTTTTGGTCGCCCGCTTCCGGAGGACCACCCCGACCATGGCCACGGCGACGAGGTAGACGGCGATGATGACGAGGTCGACGGGGTGGAGGTTCATGCCCCTTCTATACCACCGCCCGCGAACGACCGTCAATTCCCCTCTGTTTTTCTGCGGCGAATCGTGCTAAAATATCTCTTCAAAAGGACGGAGAATTATGCCTCAGCCTAAGAATAAACCGATGCGAAGTCTTCTTTTCTGGATCTCGGCCGGGACCATCATCATCCTGGCCTGGGTCCTCCTCCAGTCCCCGGCCATGGCCAAGAAGGAGGTTACCTTCTCCCAGTTCATGACCGAGGTCGAGCAGGGGAAGGTCGAAGAGGTCACCATCCAGGACAACGACGTCCGCGGCAAGTTCACGGACGGCCAGACCTTCAAGACCGTTCTCCCCGCGGGCTACACCGACCTCATCAAGATCCTCCGCGACAACAAGGTCAACATCGTCGTCAAGGACACCTCCCGGAGCCCGATCCTTTCGATCCTCCTGAGCTCGCTGCCCTTCCTCCTGCTCATCGTCTTCTGGGTCTTCTTCATGCGCCAGATGCAGTCCGGCGGGAACAAGGCCATGGCCTTCGGCAAGAGCCGGGCCAAGCTCTTCTCCGCCCAACAGAAGAAGGTGACCTTCAAGGACGTCGCCGGGGTCGAGGAGGCCGAGTACGAGCTCGGCGAGATCATCGAGTTCCTCAGGGAGCCGCGCAAGTTCCAGCGCCTCGGCGGCCGCATCCCCAAGGGCGTCCTGCTCGTCGGCGCTCCGGGCACGGGCAAGACGCTCCTGGCCCGGGCCGTGGCCGGAGAAGCCGATGTGCCCTTCTTCTCGATCAGCGGCTCGGACTTCGTCGAGATGTTCGTCGGCGTCGGCGCGTCGCGGGTCCGCGACCTCTTCGACCAGGGCAAGAAGCACGCCCCCTGCCTGATCTTCATCGACGAGATCGACGCCGTCGGCCGCCAGCGCGGCGCCGGGCTCGGCGGCGGCCACGACGAGCGCGAGCAGACGCTCAACCAGCTCCTCGTCGAGATGGACGGCTTCGACTCGAACGAGGGCATCATCCTCATCGCCGCGACCAACAGGCCCGACATCCTCGACAGCGCCCTCCTCCGGCCCGGCCGCTTCGACCGCCGCATCATCGTCAACATGCCCGACGTCAAGGGCCGCGAGGACATCCTCGGCGTCCACGTCCGCAGGGTCCCCCTGGCCGAGGACGTCGACCTCAAGGTCCTGGCCCGCTCGACCCCCGGCTTCAGCGGGGCCGACCTGGCCAACCTCGTCAACGAGGCCGCCCTGCTCGGGGCGCGCCTGGGCGAGGACAAGGTGACGATGAAGGACCTCGAATCGTCCAAGGACAAGGTCCTCATGGGCGTCGAGCGCAAGAGCATGATCATCAGCGAGGAGGAGAAGAAGAATACGGCCTTCCACGAGGCCGGCCACGCCCTCACCGCCGCGCTCATCCCCGAGGCCGACCCCATCCACAAGGTCACGATCATCCCGCGGGGCCTGGCCCTGGGCCTGACCCAGCAACTGCCCCTCGACGACCGCTACACCTACACCAAGGAGTACCTCGAAGCCCAGCTCTCCGTGCTCATGGCCGGCCGCGTGGCCGAGATGCTGTTCCTCAACAAGACGACGACGGGCGCGGCCAACGACTTCGAGAAGTCGACCGAGATCGCCCGCAAGATGGTCTGCCAGTGGGGCATGTCGGACCTGGGGCCGCTGACCTACGGGGA
>JBAVUQ010000152.1:0-9982 GCA_049696855.1 Candidatus Aminicenantales bacterium | reverse complement strand
TGGGGGGCGTCGACGCCTTCCCCATCTGCCTCGATGAAAAGGACCCGGATAAGCTCATCGAGATCTGCCGGGCCCTTCAGCCGTCCTTCGGCGGCTACAACCTCGAGGACATCGCCCAACCCAAGTGCTTCCGGATCCTCGACGAGCTGCGGGCCAAGTGCGAGATCCCGGTCTGGCATGACGATCAGCAGGGGACGGCCTGCGTCACCGTGGCCGGCCTGATCAACGCCCTGAAGATCGTCAAGAAGGACATCGCCCAGGTCAAGTGCACCGTCGTCGGGTCCGGGGCCTCGGGGATCAACATCGCCCGGCAGATCATGATGGCCGGGGCCAATCCCGCCAACATGCTGTCCGTCGACTCCAAGGGCATTCTCTCCAAGGACCGGGCCGACAAGGACGTCCTCCAGGCGAAATTCAAGGAAAAATGGGACCTCTGCCTGCGGACCAATCCGACCGGCCGGCAAGGCTCGATGGCCGACGCCATCAAGGGGGCCGACGTTCTGATCTGCTGTTCGACTCCCGGCCCCGGCACCGTCAAGGCCGAGTGGATCAAGACCATGGCCAAAGACGCGATCGTCTTCGCCGAAGCCAATCCCATCCCCGAGATCTGGCCGTGGGAAGCCAAGGAGGCCGGCGCCCGGATCGTGGCCACAGGCCGGTCCGACTTCCCCAACCAGGTCAACAACTCGCTGGGCTTCCCGGGCATCTTCCGGGGCGCCCTCGACGTTCGGGCCAAGACGATCACCGACGGCATGTGCATCGCCGCCGCCCGCGAGCTGGCCAAGGTCGCCGAAGACAAGGGCATCCACGAAGAATACATCATCCCGAACATGGACGAATGGGAGGTCTTCCCCCGGGAGGCCGTGGCCGTCGGCAGCAAGGCCATCGAGGAAGGGGTGGCCCGATTCAGCTTCCCGCCCGATGTCCGCCTCAAGATGGCCGAGGACATGATCCGCGCCGCCCGCGAGGACGTCCAGAAGAAGATGAGGGAAGGCATCATCATCGACCCGGACAAGTGAGGCCGGTCCCAAAAGACGACGCTAACGTCAAAACCGGAGCGGGCGGAGGGAACGATTTTCCCTCTGCCCGTTCCGTCAGGATTTGACAAAGGCTCCCCGATTGTGATACAAAATCAGCAACTCAGGACATATCAATCACACGGCGCCTATCTCACGTATTCATACAAAGATACCATTAGGAGGTAAAATCATGAAGAACATCGTGAAAGGCCTAACGCTGGCGCTCATCGTCGTGTTCGCGTTCACGAGCTGCGCCAAGCAACCCACCCAGTTGATGGATTCCGCCAAGGCCGCTATCCAGGGCGTCATCGACGCCAAGGGCAGCGTCTACGCGAAGGACGAGCTGAACAAGCTGCAGGGCGACCTCCAGACCGCTCTGGACACCGTCACGGCCCAGGCCAAGAAATTCTTCAAGAAGTACGGCCCGGCCAAGGAGATGCTGAACAAGGTCATCGCCGACGCCGACAGCGTCAAGGCCCTCATCCCCGGACGGATCGCCGAAGCGAAGGCTGCCGCCGAGACCGCGATGAACGAAGCCAAGACGGCCGTCGAAGAGGCCAAGGCCCTCCTCGAGAAGGCCCCCAAGGGCAAGGGCACCAAGGCCGACATCGAAGCCCTGAAGGCCGACCTCGCCGGTCTTGAGACCGCGATGGCCGACGTCAACAGCGCTCTGGCGGCCGAGGATTACTTCGGCGCCAAGGACAAGGCTGTCGCCATCAAGGAAAAGGCCGCCGCGATCACCGAGCAGATCAACGCCGCCATCGCCAAGATCAAGGGACGGTAAGCCGCTTCGCCTTGAGGCTCAGTAAAACAGCCGCCATCGCTCTGGCTGTTTTGCTTTTCGGTTGTCGAACCGCGCCGGTCCCTCCGGAGATTCTTGAAGCCGATCTTCAGGAACAGGACCTTCGGGGGGCCGGTGCTTCTCTTTTCGCCGGCCGGGAGCATGCGGCCTATCTCCGGAGCCTGAGTTCTGCCCGGCAAGCCTTCGAGAAGGAGAACCTCAAGCTGGGCTGGTTCCGCGATTACGGAAAGGTCCGGGAGGAATATTCCACTGTCCTGCTGGCCGGGAATTCCCTCAAATCGACCATCCAGACCGTCGTTTCGCGCCGAGCCTCGTCCCTGGCCCAATCGGCCGACGCGGTCCGCCGGCGGCTGAGGACGCTCGACGATCTGACCCTGTCGCTCGTTGAACGGGGCTCAGCCCGGGGCCAGCTGACCCGGGCCTCCCTGGCCCTCGGCGAGGCCGACGCCCTGATCAGGCAGGCCGACTTCGACGCCGCCCAGGCGAGGCTCGACAAGGCCTCGAGCCTGGCCGCCGAGGCCGAAAAGACGGTCCTCTCGCGCATCTCCCGCTATCTCGATCCGGCCCAGGTCCGGAGCTGGAAGACCGCCGCCGAGGAGACCATCGCCGAGTCGAGGAGACGGGGGACGACGGCCCTCATCGTCAGCAAGCTCGAACGCCGCCTCGCGGTCTACAAAAACGGCGCGCTCTACAGGACCTATGATGTCGGACTCGGCTTCAACGGTCTGGCCGACAAGCGCTTCGCGGGCGACAACGCCACTCCCGAGGGGCGCTACACCATTATTCGCAAGATCCCCTCGAGCCTTTATTACAAAGCACTGCTCATCGACTATCCGAACGACGAGGACCGGCGCTCGTTCGCCAGCGAAAAGTCCAGGGGCGCCATCCCCAGGCTCGTCGGCATCGGCGGGGACGTCGAGATCCACGGCGGAGGCCAGGACAGCCTGACCCGCGGCTGCGTGTCCCTCGACAACGACAAGATGGACGAGCTCTACGCCCTCGTGTCCGTGGGAACGCGGATCACGATCATCGGGACGATGGAGCTCGAGAACTACGTCATCAAAGCGATCCGGGATAACTGACATGATGATCAAACGTCTCCTCATCGCCGCGGCGGCCCTGGCCTACCTGGGCTTCCTGGCCGTCCTCGGAGCTTCGTATTTCATCGGCCTGAAACAGGCCTCGACGTGGACGGCCGCGGAAAGCGCCTCGGCCGTCGCCGACAAGGACGTGCCCAAGGTTGAAAAGAACGTCCAGCAGCTGGAGAAGCGGATAACCGGCCTCGAGCCGAAAGGCCTGTATATCGTCATCGACACGGCCGAGAACAGGCTCAGCCTCAAGAATGGCGACCAGGTCGTCCGGATGGCCGTCGTCTCCTGCGGCAGCGGGGTCGTCCTCGAGGAGCCGGGGGGCAAGAAGCGAAGCTGGATCTTCGATACCCCGCGGGGCGAGTTCACCGTCAAATCGAAGATCACCAATCCGTATTGGGTCAAGCCGGATTGGGCCTTCATCGAAGAAGGGGAGAAGATCCCCAAAGCCCTGGAAGACCGGATCGAAGGGGGGACCCTCGGCGATTACGCCCTGGGCTTCGGGCAGGGCTTCTTCATCCACGGCACGCTCTACACGAGGCTTCTCGGCCGGAACGTCACCCACGGCTGCGTCCGGGTCGGCGACGAGGACCTCAAGTACCTGTTCAAGGCCGTCCCCATCGGGGCGAAGATCTATATCTATTGAAGAGGCCAGCGATGAAGAAAACAGCGGCATTCGCGGCCCTCATGGCGGCCGGGCTCATCGGCTTGGGGACGTGGGCGGCCGCGGCGGACAAGGCGGCCCTGGCGAAGAAGCAGGCGGCCCTGACCGCCGAATACGGCCTGGCCAAGGAATCGAAGTTCTATTTCGTCTTCGACGTCCGCGGACGGAAAGTCGAGCTGAGGGTCCGGGGGATGGTCCTCGAAACCTGGCCCATCGAGGCGATGAGGTTCTGGGGCCAGCCGGATTTTTCGGGAACCGTGGAGATGGTCAAAAAAACGACGCTCAAGACGCCCGAGCGGATCGTTATCAAGCCCGGGGAGACGGAGGCGCCTGTGGTCAAGCCGGCCCCGGCGCCCGCGGCCAAGCCTGGCGCGGCGGTTGCGTCCACGTCCGCGGATTATGATCTGGAAGCGCTGGAGCTCAGAGACATGCCCAAGAGGTTCAGCCTCGATCTCGACAACGGGCTCCACATCACGGTCAGGGCAAAAACCGGGAGCTCGCTGGGATTCGCCGCCAGGCTGAAAGAGGCCTGGCGCTGGTATGTCCGCCTGCCCTTGATGAACCTTTTCGGAGCGCCGAAAGACAAGCGGCTGTCCGAGCTCGAGCTTGTCATCGCCGATGAAAAAGCCGCCCAGTCGATCTACTGGCATCTTTTCGATGGGATCAAAGGGATAATCCTCTAATCCCTCTTATAATGAATAGGTTATAAAAATATTGAAGAATCTTTAATCGATACTTGACAATAATATGCTAAGATTTTATAATGTTTGTGCGCTAAATCGAATAATCCAGGAGGACTCAGATGAGTAAGATCATAGGCATCGACTTGGGCACGACGAATTCCGTCGTCGCCATCCAGGAAGGCGAGAAAACGACCGTCATCCCCAACGAAGAAGGCGGCCGCACGACCCCTTCGGTCGTCGCGTTCACGCCCAAGGGGGAGATCCTGGTCGGCCAGGTCGCCAAGAGGCAGCGGGTGACGAACCCCGAAAACACCATCTACTCGATCAAGCGGTTCATGGGCCGGCGCTTCGGCGAGGTCGGCCAGGAGATCAAGCAGGTCCCGTTCAAGGTGACCGAGGCCGAGAACAGCGACGTCAGGGTCGAGGCCCACGGCAAGCTCTATGCGCCGCCCGAGATCTCGGCCTTCATCCTCCAGAAGCTGAAAAAGGCGGCCGAGGACTACCTCGGGGAAAAGGTCGACCGGGCGGTCATCACCGTCCCGGCCTATTTCAACGACAGCCAGCGCAAGGCCACCAAGGACGCCGGGCAGATCGCCGGGCTCAAGGTCGAGCGGATCATCAACGAGCCGACGGCCGCGGCCCTGGCCTACGGCATGGACAAGAAGAAGGATGAGACGATCGCCGTCTACGACTTCGGCGGCGGCACGTTCGACATCTCCATCCTCGAGGTCGGCGAAGGCGTCGTCGAGGTCAAGGCGACCAACGGCGACACCCACCTCGGCGGCGACGACCTCGATCAGCGGGTCCAGGATTGGATCGTCCAGGAATTCCGACGCGAGTCGGGGATCGACCTGACCCGGGACAAGATGGCCATCCAGCGCCTCAAGGAAGCCGCCGAGAAGGCCAAGGTCGAGCTCTCGACGACCCTCGAGACCGAGATCAACCTGCCCTTCATCACCGCCGACGCCGCCGGGCCGAAGCATCTCCTGATGAAAATGACCCGGGCCAAGCTCGAGCAGCTCTGCGAAGACCTCATCCAGCGCTCCGTCGCGCCGGTCCGCCAGGCCCTGTCCGACGCCAATCTCAAGGCCTCGGACATCCAGGAGGTCATCCTCGTCGGCGGCCAGACGCGCATGCCCCGCATTCAGCAGCTCGTCCAGGAGCTCTTCAACCGGGAGCCCCACAAGGGCGTCAACCCGGACGAGGTCGTGGCCGTCGGCGCGGCCATCCAGGGCGGCGTTCTGTCGGGCGACGTCAAGGACGTCCTCCTGCTCGACGTCACTCCGCTGACGCTCGGCATCGAGACGCTGGGCGGCGTGTTCACCCGGATGATCACGCGCAACACGACCATCCCGACCAAGAAGACGGAGATCTTCTCGACCGCCTCGGACAACCAGCCGAGCGTCGAGATCCACGTCCTCCAGGGCGAGCGGGAGATCGCATCCTCCAACCGGACGCTGGGGCGGTTCCACCTCGACGGCATCCCGCCGGCTCCCCGGGGCATCCCCAAGGTCGAGGTCACTTTCGACATCGACGCCAACGGCATCCTGCACGTCTCGGCCAAGGACCTCGGTACGGGCAAACAGCAGGCCATCACCATCACCGGCCACAGCGGACTCGACGAGAAGGAGATCAACCGCATGGTCAAGGACGCCGAATCGAACGCCGCCGAAGACAAGAAGCGGCGGGAGACGATCGACGCCCGCAACCACGCCGATCAGCTCGTCTACAGCCTGGAGAAGCTCCTGCGCGAGAACAAGGAGAAGATCCCGGCCGAAGAGGCCGAACGCGTCCAGAAAGAGATCGAGAACACCAAGAAGGCCATCGAGTCGGACGACGCCGACCGCATCCGGAAGGCTACCGAGGACCTGTCGAACGCGTCGCACAAGCTGACGGAGCGGATGTACAGCCAGGCCGGGCCGCAGCCGGGCGCCGGCGCGGGCCCGGGCGGTCCCGATTACCAGTCGGGCGCTCCACAGCAGTCCCAGGGCGGCGACGGGCGCGGCGGGTCGGACGAAGGCGAGGTCATCGACGCCGAGGTGGTCGACGAGGACAAAAAGAAATAGGCCCGGCGGCCTCTGACGGATAAATCGGGACCCCGCCGGGGGCCCGAAGACTGTCCGAGGTGCGGTGATGGCGAAAGATTATTATCACGTCTTGGGCGTTTCCAAGGAAACGGCCCTGCCCGATATCAAGAAGGCCTACCGCAGGCTGGCCCGCAAGTTCCACCCCGATCTCAATCCCGGGGACAAGACGGCCGAGGCTCGATTCAAGGAGATCCAGGAGGCCTACTCCGTCCTGAGTGATCCGAAAAAGCGGGCCCAGTACGACCAGTTCGGCGACCTTGGCGGAGTGCCGCCGGGCGCCGGCGCGGGCTCGGGCGGTCCCGGGGGTCCGGGCTTCGAGGGCTTCGATTTCTCCGACTACGGGTCGTCGACCTTCCGGGACTTTTTCGAGAATCTATTCAGCGGGGGAGGGACGCGCGGGGCCGAAGCGGCTCCGGGCGGTCCCGAGCGCGGCGAGGACCTCCAGTACTCGATGCAGATCGGCTTCGAGGACGCCATCCACGGCGTCCAGACCAAGATCCGCGTCAACCGCCTGGCCGCCTGCGAGGCCTGTGCTTCGACCGGCCGGGCCTCGGGTTCCCGGAAACGGCCCTGCCCGACGTGCGGCGGCAGCGGTCGGGGGACCGTCCAGCGCGGCTTCATGAAATTCTCGGGCGCGTGCCCCGCCTGCGGCGGGACGGGCCAGGCCCCCGGAGAGCCCTGCCCGTCGTGCGGCGGTCCGGGCGCCGTCCAGATCTCCGACCTCATCGCCGTGCGCATTCCCGCCGGCGTCGATAACGGCTCCAAGGTCCGCGTCCCCGGCCGGGGCAACGCCGGCCGGAACGGCGGTCCCCCGGGCGATCTCTACATCGTCATCGAGGTCGCTCCGCACGCCTATTTCCGGAGGGAAGGGGCGACGATCTCGGTCCGGGTGCCGATCTCGGTCCCGGAGGCCACCTTGGGGGCCAAGGTCGAGGTGCCGACCCTCTGGGGCAAGACGACGATCCGCATCCCGCCGGGGACGAAATCGGGCCAGAAGTTCCGCATCAAGGAGCAGGGCGCTCCGGTCCCGGGCCGCAAGGGCCGCGGCGACGAGTACGCCGAGGTCTACATCGTCCCGCCGCCGTTCGATAACGAGCGGATCCGGGAGATGATGAAGGAGCTCGAACGGATCTCGGGGCCGAACCCGAGGCAATCCGTGGGGATGGCCTGAGATGAAAAAAGAGCGCAGGGCCCAGACAAAAGGGTCGGGACCGTATTACCACATCTCCAGCGTGGCCAAGATCTACGGCATCCACCCGCAGACCCTCCGCCTCTACGAGCGGGAAGGCCTGCTCAAGCCCTCCCGGAGCGAGGGCAACACCCGCCTCTACTCGGCCGACGACCTCAAGAGGCTGGAGATCATCCTCAACCTCATCCGCGAGCTCGGCGTAAACCTGGCCGGCGTCGAGGTCATCCTCAACATGCGGGCCAAGATCGAGCGGATCGAGGGCGAGGTGACCGAGTTCCTCGACTATGTCCAGCGGGAGTTCTTCCAGGGCAAGGAGGAGGAGTTCGAGGCCCGGAAACGGGCCCTGGTCAACGTCCGACCGGGGGGCGTCGTCAGAGTCAAGAGCCGTGACGAGTGAGGCATGGATTACCGGGATTTTTTCGACTCCAGGAACATCAAGCACTATCTGGAGGAGATCTCCAAGTTCCCGGCCCTGACCGAGGAGGAGGAGAAGAAGCTCGGCGAACGGATCCGCAAGGGCGACAAGGAGGCCGTCCAGAGCCTCGTCAAGTCGAACCTCAAGTTCGTCGTCTCCTATGTCAAGAAATACCGGGGCATGGGACTGGGCCTGCTCGACCTCATCGACGAAGGCAACGTCGGCCTGATCGAGGCGGCCAAGCGCTTCGACCCCACCAAGGGCGCCCGCTTCGTCTCCTACGCCGTCTGGTGGATCCGCCAGGCCATCATCCACGCCCTGACGATCTCCTCGCGCATCACCCGGATCCCCCAGAAGCTGGCCGACCAGATCTCGCTGATGAAGAAGAAGACGGCCGAGCTCAAGGGGGATCTGGGGAGGGACCCGACCCGGGAAGAGATCGCCAAGGCCATGGCGGTCTCCGAGACCGATATCGAAGATCTCGAGATCCTCAGCGAGCGCAGCCTGTCCCTGAGCGACAAGGGGGCCAACGACGAAGATCTCGACGTCGAGGACCGGATCAGCGATACGCACTCGCCTTCGGTCGAATATCAGATCATCAAGACCTCGGTCCAGCAGCAGATTCGGGAAACCCTGGGGGAACTGGATGAGAAAGAGGCTCTTGTGCTAAAATTGCGGTTCGGGCTGGACGACGACCGGCCGCGGACCCTCCAGGAGATCGGCGCGCAATTGAACCTGACCCGGGAGAGGATCCGCCAGATCGAGCAGAAGGCCATGAGGAAGCTCGGACGGTCCCACAAGCTCCAGCACCTCAGAGGTTATTTGAATTGAGCGAACCGAAGGTCTGCGGCAAGTGCCAGGGAACGGGCTGGCTCCTCCAGGATGCCGGCGGCTTCCAGATCGCCAAGCGATGCGCCTGCTTCGGCGACCGCTGGAAACACTCCCTGGTCGATCAGGCCAACGTCCCGCCGCGCTACCAGGCCTGCACCCTGGATAATTTCGAGGTTCACAACGATTCCCACAGGGACGCCCTCAAGATCTCGCGGCAGTTCGTCAAGAACTACCCGGCCCAGGACGTCGGGCTCTTGTTCATCGGCCCCTGCGGAGTGGGCAAGACGCACCTGGCCGCGGCCATCATCCAGGAGCTCATCCGGACCAAGGACGCCGCCTGCATTTTCTACGACTTCCGCGATCTCATCCGGGAGATCCAGAGCACGTTCACGCCCGAGTCGACGCTGTCGGAGTCGGACGTCCTGACACCCGTCTTCCAGTCCGAGGTCCTCGTCCTGGACGAGCTCGGGGCGAAGCGGACGACGGCCTGGGTCGAGGAAACGATCTTCTACATCATCAACCATCGCTATAATCACAAGAAGCTGACCCTGTTCACCACGAACTACCCCGACACCGACGAAGAGGAAGACAAGCGCGACACGTTCTACAAGAAGAGCGGCGATACCCTGATCGACCGCGTCGGCGTCCGGCTGCGGTCGCG
Source organism: Candidatus Aminicenantales bacterium (assembly GCA_049696855.1). Taxonomy (GTDB): domain Bacteria; phylum Acidobacteriota; class Aminicenantia; order Aminicenantales; family Saccharicenantaceae; genus RBG-16-66-30. The sequence goes on along the minus strand of JBAVUQ010000152.1, from coordinate 543 downwards.
CATCTACGAGATGTGCAAGGTCGTCGAGATGGCCGGCGAAGACTACCGCAAGATGGCCAAGCAGGCCAGCTACCGGTTCTGATCAAGGGACTGTCCCCGCCAGGGGACCGTCCTTCTTCAATCCTTGCCTTTTCCAGCGAATTTTGCTATATTGCGCCAGCCTGCTCCTCGGTAGCTCAATCGGCAGAGCGGGTGGCTGTGTTATCGCAGCTTCCACGAGAGATCGTGGTTGAAAAACCGGGTGAATTCAGGGAAGCCCGCCCCTTCGCTGAGTCGAAGAAGGGTAATCCTGAGCCAAGCCCCGTCCCGGTGGGACGGGGAAGGTGCAGAGACTAGAGCATCGCTCGTACCGCGGATCCGATCCGTGGGAAGCGCCCGGCACCCTCAGCCCTTATCACGGGACGGGTGAAGAGATAGTCCAAGCCCAGAAGAAATTTTGGGGCGCTTGTAACCACTAGGTTGCAGGTTCGAGTCCTGCCCGAGGAGCCATTCTGAACCTTTCCCCAATCCCATAGAATAGAGAGACCGGAAAGGTTCGCGCAC
>JBAVUQ010000151.1:0-3501 GCA_049696855.1 Candidatus Aminicenantales bacterium | reverse complement strand
CAGGGATACGAGGGCATCACGACGCTCTACCGCCACGTCGTCCTCAAGGAAGCGGTGCCGAAGAAAGTGACGATGCAGATCGACATCACGACCTCGGAGAACGTGGACTTCTTCCGCAGCTGAAGGGCGGCCCTCTAAGAAACCTTTGCCCGGGACGGGCCATTCAGGGGGACAGACATGAAGGACGTCATCATCGTCGGCGGCGGTGTCACGGGTGTGCTCTCCGCCTGGGAATTAGCCCGCGCCGGCCACGCCGTCACCTTGGTCGAGGCCCGGACCCTGGGCAGCGGGGCGAGCTCCCGGTCGGCGGCCGGGATCCGGGCCCAGTTCGGCGTGCCCTCGACCGTCCGCGGTCTCGTTTACGCCGAGCGCTTCTACGGGGACTGGACCGGGCAATTTCCGCAGAGCCAGCCCTGCTTCAGGCAGAACGGCTACCTCTTTCTCAGGAATTACGCGGCGGATCCCGACGCGGTCCGCGAAACGGTGGAGCTTCAGCGCGCCGCCGGGTTGGCCGAGGTCGAGTTCCTCGACAAGGCCGAAGTCGACGAACGCTGGCCTTACCTCGACACGACCGGAGTGGCCGCGGCGACCTGGTGCCCGCGGGACGGGTTCCTTTTTCCGGCCATCATCTACCAGGACGGGGCCGAGGCCGCCCGGGCCCTCGGCGCGACCATCGTCCAGAACGATCCCGTCGTCGGCGCGGTGACGTCCGGCGGTCGCGCCGCGGCCGTGCGGCTGGCCTCCGGCCGGCGGATCGAGGGCGAGGTCTTCGTCAACGCGACGGGTTTCCTGGCCAACGCGACCTCGAACCTCTTCGGCGGGCGGGAGCTGCCGATCAAGGTCGAACGTCGCTACATGTACTTCCTCGCCGGGCTCAAGGCCGACAGCGACTGGGGCCTCGGGCTCGAAGAATTCCCCGGCCTCCCGATGATCGTCACCCCCACGGGTGCCTACGCCCGGCCCGAGAACGTGCAGCTCCTGATGGGCTGGCTGCAGTTCGCCCGGCCCGCCGCCGCCACGCTCGATAACCAGGACGAGGTCGAGCCGGGATTCGGCCTCGGCCTCGGCGAGTACGGGCCGGCGGTGCGCAAGGAGATCGCCCAGATCCTGCCCGCGGTCCAGGACATGGGGAAGCTCATCGCAGTCACAACCGGTTTCTATGACACGACGCCCGACCACAATCCCCTCTTCGGCTACGACGGACGGGTCGAGAATCTCGTCCACGCCGTCGGGCTGAGCGGCCACGGCCTGATGCACGCCCCCTTCTCGGCGCTGATCGTGGCCGAACTCGTCGGCCGGGGCCGGGACGTCGATTCGCTCGAGCTTCCGCTGGGTCTGGGTCCGGTCGGTCTGGGACTCTACGCGCTGGATCGGGTCTTCGATAGGGCTGAGGGCATGGTTATCTAGGGGGGAACGATGAAGATCGGACTGGCCAGCGTATAGGCTGAACGACACCTGCGGCAATCTCATTCAGATCACGCAGCTGATGCGCCGGTAGGGCGGACGTAGCCGAAGCTCTATTCCCCGTACATCTCGGCGATGAGCCTCCGGAGGGCGGCAGCCTCGGATTCGGAGAGGGAACCCAGGCTTGCGCCGAGGCGAGCCTTGCTGACCGTCCTGATCTGATCGACCGCGATCTCGGCCGGACGGCCGGAGCAGCGGACGGCCATCCGGCATCGCCATGTCGGATGAAGCCGGCTGGTGATGGGGCAGATCGTGACCGTTTCAAGCCGTTCGTTGAGTTCGTCCAGGCTGACGATGACGACGGGCCTGGCCTTGGCCATCTCGGCCCCAAGGGCAGGCTCAAGATCCGCCCAACGGATATCATACCGCTTGACGGTCCTGGCGTGCGGAGCGCGCTTGCGCCCATAGGCGGCCTTTTTCTCAGCGACCTTCCCTCTTTTTGATAACACCCATGGGACCGTGTCCAAGCCGTCGGCATCGAGGACGTCCCATTCCCTCCAATCTTCGCGGGCCGCCGCCATGTCGCTGGCCGTGTCCGCCCAAGAGAGCTTGGCCGCGTCCCCCGCGGTCGGTCGGAGAAGGATCCCCTCGGATCGTTCCTCCATGATCAGGGAAGATCCGACGGCATAGTGCCGCAATGAGGAGGCGGGCAAGCGGACTCCCCGTGAGTTCCCGATCCTGGCGACCTTTAGTTCTTTCGTCTTCACGTCCGGTTCTCCTCGTGACCTATATGGTTCCCCTTGACTGTTATTACTGTAATTACTCTTGAGAGGCTTGTCAAGACCCGATCAGAACAACGCTTGACCCATTCCTAGGCAAGGCAAGGCTAGCCTGGCTGTAAGTCCAAGTCAGAGGACGCGGGTTGAGACGATCGGCGGACGAGGCCGGTCAGCTCTCCCGCACCTTGGCGATCGAGCAGGCCCTGTCCTTGTCGTCGAGCTTGATAATGCGGACGCCCTGCGTCGCCCGGCCCGACGAGCGGACCTGGGTCGTCGGGATGCCGATGACCTTGCCCTCGACGGTGATGACGAGAAGGTCCTCCTCGTTGATGCCGACCATGGCCAGCGCGTGGCCGATCTTGGGCGTGACGCGGAGGTTGAGGACGCCCTGCCCGCCGCGGTGCTTGATCGGGTACATCTCGGCGGCCGTCTTCTTGCCATAGCCCCGGTCGGTGGCCGTGAAGATGAACTTGTCGTTGGGGCCGACGATGATCATGCCGATGACCCGGTCCTTGGGCTTGAGCCGGATGCCCCGTACGCCCGAGGCGCCGCGGCCCATGGGCCGGACGTCGGCCTCCTTGAACTGGAGGGCTCGGCCGAGCTTGGTGCCGATGACGATCGTGTTCTTGCCGGTCGAGATCTGGGCCGAGAAGAGCTCCGACTTCGGCCGGATGTTCATAGCCAGGATGCCGCCCTTCCTCACGTTCCGGAAATCCGAGAGCCGCGTCTTCTTGATGATGCCGTCGGTCGTGAGCATGACGACGAACTGGTTCTCGCTGAACTCTTTGACAGCGACGACAGAGGCCGGCCTCTCGCCCGGCTGGAACTCGACCAGATTGATGAGGGGTTTGCCCCGGCCCGAAACGCCGACGTCGGGCACGTCCAGGGCCTTGAGCCAGTAGAGCCGGCCCTGATTCGTGAAGACGAGGAGATAGCTGTGGGTCGAGCAGACGTAGAGGTCCTCGACGATGTCCTCGGCCTTCATCTCGATGCCCCGGCGGCCCTTGCCGCCCCGGGCCTGGAACTTGTATGAGGTGAGCGAGGTCCGCTTGATGTAGCCGCTCGAGGTGTAGACGACGGCCACGTCCTCTTCCTTGACCAGGTCCTCGGGCCGCAATTCGGAGACGGCCTCGTCGCGGATCTCGGTCCGGCGCTCGTCGCCGTACTCCTCCTTGACGTCCTTGAGCTCCTGGACGATGATCGCGAACACGAGGCGCTCGTCCTTGAGGATGCGCCGCAGCTCCGTGATCCGCTTCTTCAGGGCGGCGTACTCCTCCTGGATCTTGAGCCGCTCGAGCTGGCTCAGCCGCTGCAGCTG
>JBAVUQ010000150.1:0-2152 GCA_049696855.1 Candidatus Aminicenantales bacterium | reverse complement strand
CGGACTGGACAGGGCCGCCCCCTGTATCGCCCGTGCCGTGGTCCGACTTGAACCAGCCCGGCCACATGTCTGAGGCGCTGGCGACGGCTGACACCACGACAAACATCAGGATAAGCGAGAGAATTCCCATCTTGGCTTTCTTCATCAAAAGCCTCCTTTCCCAATAATCGAAAGAACTTGGCTAACCAAGTGTCTCATAGGCCGCCCTTATTGTCAATGAAGAAGGGCCAAGACGGTAAAAAATCACCCCCTATTATCTAATTAGTTTATTTTCTTATCGTTAAATGCGTCAGGAGCGGCTTTTAGCCCGGGATTTCGGCTTTCACCGTGCCGGAGAAGCCCCAGGATCGAACCCAGGACGACGAGGCCCAGGCCGAAAAAAACGAAGCCGCCGGACCTATGGAGGAAGCCCCCCTTGATGACCCTCATGTCCACAAGGTAGGACAGCAGATAGAGAGTGACGACGCGGACGGCATTCTTGAACAGGGCCATAGGGAACACAGCCAAAGCAAGCAGGGCCTGGCTCCGGAATTTCCGCAGGAAGATGTGCCCGGCCAGAACGGTCGTGACAAGGAGCGCCAGGCTCGAGCGTATGCCGCTGCACTCCGGAGCTACCTCGATAGAGATGGCGGGAAGGTGGAAGACGGGTCCGTTCTGCACGAGCGGCACGCCGAACACCGTGAAAAGCAGGCGGGTCAGATAGACCGAGCCGACGACGAGGATTGCGATGATCTTCTCGACGATCAGGGCGGGGAGGGGCACGGCGAAAACGAGAAAAGCGAGCGGAAAGAAAGCGCGCCGGCTGGCGCTCTTTCCGTAGATCACGAGATACGCGCCGCACAGGAAAAGAAGCGCCCCGAGGGTGACAAGCGAGGCCTTGACATCGAGCCCCGCCCTAAAAAGCCGGCCGGCGATGTCCAGCCCGACGCCCGCGGCCATGGCGGCGATCCCCCACGGATGGGCCGAGGCCGTTCCGCGGAATATCTCTTTTCTGTGCCTGAAGATCACATAGAGGCTGACGAGCGGGACCAAAGCGATGTGGCTGTAGTATTCGGAAGTCTTCGTATTCCGCAGCAGATCGATGAGCGTCGGCAAAGCCGACGCCATCGCCGCGGCCGTCAGCAGGGCGAACAGCCAATCCTTTTTCTTCATCGACGACTCTGTCAGATCCTGATGAATATCTTGCGTTTAAAGAGCCAATAACACAGCCCCCACATGAGGCCCCAGACCGCCAAGCTCGTGAGGATCTGGGCGGGTCCCTGCCCGACCCAACCTCTAAAAGCCATGGTGAACGGGGCGACGATCCTGTGGAGCCACTCCGCCCCGCCCGAGAGAGCGAACAGATAGATGAAGATGGGGTTCATGCCGACGGCGATGAAGAACACGGACCGCTTCCGGAACTTCATCACGTCGATCAGCCAGTAGCCCAGGGCCAGCGACAGGAATGCCAGGCCGATGCTCAGGATGACGAACGAGCTCGTACAGATGCGCCTGATGATGGGCGTCAGCGGATCGAGGGCGAGGCCCAGGGCGACGCTGGCCAAGCCCGTCCAAACAAGGCTCATGAGCATCTTCTTCTGCGGCCGCCCGCTCCGGAGAAGTCCTGCCGCAAGAACCCCCGAAATGGCGAAGGCGGCTGCCGGCACGATGTTGAACGTGACCAGGTTCTCCTCCGACGCCGCGCCGAAGACGGCCGTATCGAGCCAGGAGCCGAAGTTGTGTCCGGGCGTGAACGGTTGGTCGAAACCGGCGACGGGCCAGAAGCGATAGAGGAGCTCTGTCAGGGCAAGGAGGCCGAAGGCGGCGCCGGCCTGGAGCCAGGCCGGCCGCCTGATCAGGAAAAACGCGACGAGACCGGCGAATGCGAGCTGGGGCAGGATGTCCAGGAGGAACATGCCCTTGAAGCCGCCCGGCTCAGAACCGATCCGGTAAAGCGCCCAACCGATCACAAGGAGCAGGAACGAGCGCCGCAGCGCATGCCCCAGCGCCGTTCCCCAACGCTCTCCCCGCTCCCGGCGCTTCTCATAGGAGAAGACCATGGCCACGCCGCTGATGAACATGAAAAACGGCTGGCCGAGGTCGAACATCGTCAGGCCGTGCCAGGGCGTATGCCGGAATTGGAGGCCCAGAGTGTGGAGGATCGTCCCGTCTA
>JBAVUQ010000149.1:0-1594 GCA_049696855.1 Candidatus Aminicenantales bacterium | reverse complement strand
GCTCCCCTTGGCCGTGAGCCGGATAGTGACACAGCGCCTGTCGGAGCGGACCGGAGCCCGGACGGCCATTTTATTTTTGACCAGGTTGTCGACGGTCCGGCTCACGGTGCTTTTATCGAGACCGATGTCGTCGGCGAGATCGTTCAGGGATATTTGTCCGGCCTGGCGGATCGCGGCCAGGGCATGGCATTGGGCGAAGGAGACGCCGCAGCAGGAGGATTGAAGGTCATCGAAAAACTCCATTTGCCGCTGAAGACGGATGACCAACTTCTGAAAGTCTGCGGCGGTGTATCGAGCGGTCATTTGGGCCTCCGGGACTCATTGTACCACACAACAGTTGCTATATGCAACTATATGCCGATGATCGATCATGACGGCCGGGAGGCCGAACCTGCCCTGGATCGTCAGGGCTTTGCCGGCGGGGTTGTCAACAGAAACAGCGGACTTCAACGGCCCCGGAAGCCGAGGCTCAGCCCGAACCGGACGCCGAGATACTCCCCGAGCTCGGTTTCCTCGGGGAGGAAGCCGTCACTCTTGTAGATCAGGCCCACGTCGAGCGACAGGTACTGAAAGCGGGAATCGCGCCTCAGCAGCAATTTGTAGCGGCCGGTCACATCGACGGCCCCGCCCGGCTTGCCGCGCTGTTCGGTGAAGCTCAGACCGAGCGGCTGGTTCCAGTAGTGGACCATGGCCGATACGTCCAGGCGCTTGGCCAGCGGATAATCGTTGATGCCGATCCCGGCCCCAAGGAACCAGCGGTCGAGGTTCTCGAACTCGCGCAGATAGGCGTTGATTTTCAGCTTCCCCTTATAAGCCAGCCAGAGCTTCTCGTCGATGAAATCGCCGAAAGGCCCCATGCAGTGCCCCAGGCCGACATTGACCCTCAGGTCGTCGGACAGACGGAAATTGCTCACCCCGATGATGTTGGCGTTGGCCAGGTTGAGGAACGTCCGCCCTTCCACCCGGTGCAGGTAATGCCGCTCCTGGTCCGTCAGGTCGGCGTAGCGCGTGTAGCGTGTGTACGGCATGGCGGGCCGGAACAGATGGCGGATGACGCCGTAGAGGTCGTTGCCGACGACATCCCGCCGCAGCTCGTCCGCTTCCTCCGGGCCGTCCGTATCGTACTTGAAGATCCCTTCCGTAAAATAGCGGACGATGGCGAATTTCCGGAGCAGGTATTCCACTGCGAGGTTCTTGTAGCTATCATCCCCCAGGGACATCAGGGTCTCTTCCCGCGTGGCCAGCATGTAGTCCGATTCGAAACCGGCCGTGTGGAGCCGGATGAAGACGGGGAATTTCGTGTCCCGCAGGTTTTGCAGGGTCGCATCCGTGACGCCGTCGACATAGCCGCTTCGCTCCGAGAACGGGAACGGGTGGGACACCGAGCCGATGTCCTCCCCGACCAGGATGGACCGATGGCCTTCCTCGTGGGTCATCGTTTTGAAGAAGAGAAGGCCGAACGCGCCTTGGATGACGTAGCTGAGAACGGGCTTGAGCTCGCTGTTGAGCGCGTCGGAGAAGAGCCGGAATCCGCTCAGGCTGTTCTCGTCGACCTGGCGCATGGTGAAGAGCCGGGCCGGGGAATCCCTGAGGA
>JBAVUQ010000148.1:0-5355 GCA_049696855.1 Candidatus Aminicenantales bacterium | reverse complement strand
TCCTGCCGCCGAGCGAGGCGGCCGGACCGGACAGGGTCGCCGCCCCGCCTGAAAGAGCCACGCCCCCCGCGATGCCCGCGCCCGCGGCGAAAAACTCCCTGCGCGTCATTCCTCTGTTATGCTTCATGATCGTTGGCCCTCCCCGAAACTCGGACCTTTCCCGCGCTCCAATCTATCTCAAGGCTTCGGGCCGCGGCAATCGCGGACGCAGATGCCGCAGATGAACTGCGTCGTGAAGCCCTTCTTGCGGAAGTCCCTGAGCGTCTCGAAACAGGCCAGGTGGTCGAACGTTTCGCGCGCGTCTTTGATGGCTCCGGCCGGGCAGGCGGCGGCGCAGGCGCGGCAGGCGCCGCAGTCGCGGTCGAGAGGGGCCGCCGGTTCGAGCGGCATGTCCGTGAGCACGGTGACCAGCCGGAAATGCGCGCCGAGCTCGGGGTTGACGAGAAGATTGTTGCGGCCGAGCCAGCCCAGGCCCGCCGCCCGGCCGACGTGCTTGTGCGAGACGTGGGCCCGCTGCTTCTCCCAGTCGATGATCTGCGAGGCCGCGATCGCCAGCGGCCGGTATCCCCGCTTCTGGATCTCGTCGGCGACGAGGAGCGCGCCGCGGTCGAGGAAGAAGTTCATCTGCCGGTAGTGATGAAAGTAGATCGGCGTGGGACGGTCATGGATGTCGTCGAGAACGGCGTCGCTCAGCCGCTTGCCCAGGGATACGGCCAACCCGAAGCGATCGCGCGTCTCCGGCTCGAGCTGGAAATCCGACCTCAGCGCGGTGACATCCGCGACGCCGAAAAGGTCGAAGCCGAGGCCCAGGGCGAAGGCCTTCAGGTCCCGCGTGTTCTTTTCTCGCGCCGCCTTGTCCATGACAGAAGCTCATTCTAGCGGCCCCTCCCCCCGCCTGTCAAACAAGCGATAGTGACAACTTCCCGGCCCGAGACGAATATGTGTCGGATCGCCCGACTCAGCTTTCGGGTGAAAGATACTGTCCCGGCGAGATAGCAGTCTTCGGGAAGCACTGAAGGAGCCGCTTGTCCGCGGTGATCAACGGGGCGGCCAGCTCGCGCGCCAGGACGACGAATTCGGCGTCGTAGGCCGAGCAGGTCGAAGAGAGGGCCAGGACAACCACATCGGCCGACGCCACGGCGTATTCTCCTCCGGACATGAGCGATTCCGCCTCGGTCAGGATGCAGAACGCATCGCCCAGGTCGATGAGCCCCGCTCTGACGCACTTGACCAGCGTATTCCGGAACTCGCTGCGCCAGAGGAGGGGCGCCGACCAGCCGGGGTCCTTCAGAAGGACCTGTCCGGCCAGCTCGCTATGGTCGCCTTTCACGAAGAGGTGAACGATGAGATTCGTGTCGACGACGATCACGGACGGCCTTCCCGTTTAGCCTGATCGATAAGATCGTCCGTCAGGACGCCGTGCGTCCGCTCTCGCAGAGCTCTCGCCCTGGCCAGGATCTCATCGACAGGAACGCGGCGGGAGGCCGTCGCCGTCTCGAGTACGGCGATGATCTCCCCGTTGATGCTGCGATGATTCTTCCCGGCACGTTCCCGGACTTTATCGAAAAGATCTTGAGGAATGTTCTTCAGCGTGAAGTTCGCGCCCATGATCTCACCTAAATGGTTGCTAATTGGTTTCATTATGGTTTCTCCTTTAGGAAAAGTCAAGGGGAGGCGCTGATTTCCGGCACTTAAGAGGGACGTCACCTGGAAGCCGAAAATCTCACCTGCGCCTGAGTTCTTCGGTGACCGAGCGGTTTTAAACAGATCTCCGTCTATCGGATGACTTGGAGAGCGGAAAAGTAGATCCCGTTTCTCCCGCTCCTGATCAGGCTTGAACGGCCCCGTCTCGAGGAGTAGATTGGGGCCATGAAAATGCCGAACAAGCGGATCATCGTTGTCCTTTCACTCGTCCTCGCGCTCGCCGGGCTCGCCGCGGCCGCCGCGAGCCGCGACGGCGAGTGTTTCACCGTCCTCGTCGGCCGGAAGGCCAGCGCCGACGGCTCGGTCATCGTCGCCCACAATGAAGACGACCGGGGCGAAATCATCGTCAACCTGCGCAAGATCCAGGCCCGCGCTTACGGCGCGTCCCGGAAGGTCGATCTCGGTCATGGCGCCTTCTATGAAACCGACGGCCACACGAACGGCTTCCTCTGGATCGAGGCGACGACCCAGGAATTCGCCGACAGCTTCATCAACGACCGCGGCGTCCTGATCACCTCCGACAGCTGCCCCTCGCGCGTGACCGAAGAGGATTACACGGACGGCGGCATCGGCTGGATGCTCCGCCGGCTCATGGCCGAAAAGGCGGCCTCGGCGCGCGAGGCCGTGCGGATCGCCGGCGGCCTCATCGAAAAGTACGGCTACCGCTCCTCGGGGAGGACCTATTCCATCGCCGACAAGAACGAGGCCTGGATGCTGGCCGTGCTCAGGGGCCGCCACTGGTACGCGGAGCGCGTCCCTGACGACGGGGTGGCCGTCATCCCCAACCACTTCTCGATCCGCGCGATCCGCCCCGGCGACCCGGACCATTTCATGGGCAGCCCGGATATCGTCGAATACGCCGCGAAGAACGGCTGGTACGACGCGGCCAAGGACGGCGCGTTCGATTTCAAGGAGGCCTTCGAGAGGCCCTCGAACCGCGAGCTCGCCGCCGACGGAAACGCCCTGCGCCATTGGAGGGGCCTGAGCCTCCTCACCGGCAGGACGTGGGAGCTCGGCCGGGATTATCCGTTTTCCGTGAAGCCCGGGAGAAAAGTGACCGCTGAGGCCCTCATAGCCATCCTCCGCGACCATTACGAAGGCACCGAATACGACGCCACGGACGGCTACAAAACAGGCACGCCGAACCGGACGAAGTTCCGGACGATCTGCACGTCGTCGACGATCAACGCCTTCATCGTCTCTCTCGGCGCGAAGCGGCCCGAGCCCCTGTCCGCCTCGATCTGGCTGGCCATGGGCAAGCCCGACACGACCCTCTTCCTGCCGCTCTATTATGGGATCGGAAGCTTGCCGCCGGGCGCCGGACTGGGGCCGAACACGCACGACGATGCGGTCTTTTACAAGCAGCACTTCGAGGACGCGGAGATCAAGGCGGCCAAGGGCGAGCTCCTGAACACCAAGGTCCTCGAGCTCGAGAAGGCCGCCGAAGCGGACTACGGCCCGATGCACGCGACGCTCGTGAAGGAGCTTTTCCCCGCGGAGACGGAATTCATCGACGGCCGGCCGAAGTTCGAAAAGGATTTCGCCGGCCTCTACGCTAAAGACAAAGAAGCGGCCCTGAAGAAGCTCGATGATTACGTCGCGGCGGCGTTCGCCAAGGTCTCCGACCTCACCACAAAGCTGCTGGCCGAAATCCCAAAACAGAATTAACAGCTATAGGGACTTGCCGGAGGGAACCTGTCCTGTCTGGCAGGAAACGCGACTCGTTCGACCTGAATATCTGGCTGGGGCCGGGCCGGGAGGGTGCTGAGCGTTTGGCACATTTCTTGGTTAAGTGATTCGGCGGGGAGTATTTCGGATGTCCCGGGCGGGTTCCTCACCGTGTCTTGCGGCGCCCATTGGCGCCGGCATCCTCTTTGGGCTTGTTTTCGTGCTCTTTACCTCGGGCAGAGTCGCCTCAACGCCGGCCTTTCCGGATGATCTCCGGTCGACGGGGCTCTATTCGGATTTCGAACATAAGACGATCGACCCGGGGAGCCTTCACTACTCTCCCCAATATCCTCTCTGGTCGGACGGCGCCGGAAAAGAGCGCTGGATCTACCTGCCTCCCGGCACGGCCATCGATGCCTCCGATCCCGATATTTGGCTCTTCCCGGAAGGGACCAAGGTCTGGAAGGAGTTCTCGTTCGGCGGCCGCCGGGTGGAAACGCGCCTGATCGAATCTCTCGGAGGAGGGCGGCTGGCATTCGCGGCTTACGCCTGGAACGCCGGCGAGACCGAGGCCAAACTGGTCCCGCAGGGGGGACTCGAGAACGTCGTGGAGATCCGGCCCGGGGTCGGGCACGACATCCCCGGCGTCTGGGACTGTCGGGCCTGTCATGTCGGCGACAAGGAGGAGATCCTGGGGTTCAGCGCCCTTCAGCTGTCCCCGGACCGGGACCCGAAGGCGCCGCACGCAGAACCCTATTCGGCCGGCATGGTGAACCTGGCGACCCTCATCGGGAGAAGCCTCATACGTTCCTATCCAACGGCCTGGGCCACGCGCGCCCCGCGACTCGCCGCCTCGACCGCGGCCGGCCGCGCGGCTCTGGGGTACATGCACGGAAACTGCGGCAACTGCCACAATCCTTCCGGCCCGCTCGAATCCCGCGGCCTGATCCTCAGGCACAGCGTCAAGTCCGAACCGGCCGATGAAATGGCGATCATCGCCGGCCTCAGGCGTCCAAGCCACTTCCCCGTGCCCGGCGCCGCGCCCGGCACGAGCTTTTTCATCCGGCCCGGCGACCCCGGGCACAGCGCCATCGTCTACCGGATGGGCACAAGGAATCCGCTTCGCCAGATGCCGCCCCTGGGCACGGAAATCGCGGACGAAGACGCCTTGAACCTCATCAGCCGGTGGATCGAAAAAGACCTTGTCAATAAGGAGAAAAAATGAGAAACCGTCTTTCCCTGGTTGCCCTGGTCGGGATCGCGGCCCTGACGTTATTTACGGCCGCCTCCGTCATAGGTCAAGATAACCCCGCTCCGGGGGATGTCACGCGGGGCGAATACCTGGTTAAAGGAATGGGATGCGGCGACTGCCATACCCCGATGAAGATGGGGCCATCGGGACCTGAAGCCGACAACTCGCGCACCTTATCGGGACATCCTCAGTCCCTGGTCATGCCCCCCGTCCCCGAACTGCCCAAGGGGCCTTGGATGGCGGTCGTTGCCGCGACTTTCACGTCGTGGGCTGGTCCCTGGGGCGTCAGCTTCACGTCCAACCTCACTCCGGACAAGGAAACGGGCCTCGGAGCATGGAAGGCCGAGACCTTTGTCGACACGATCCGCTCCGGCCGGATCATGGCCAAAGGCCGCCGGCTCCTGCCGCCCATGCCGTTCCCGGCTCTGCAGAATTTGACGGATGCGGACCTCGCGTCCATCTTCGCTTATCTCCAGACGCTCCCGAAGATCGCCAACCGGGTCCCTGAACCCATTCCGCCCAAGGACGCGCCTGCCCGCTAGGATACCCCCGACGCTTCGATCCGGCCTTCCGGCGATCTTTGAGGTCAAGGCCGGTTGGACGGCGAAGAATACGCCTTCAGCGCCTTGAGGGCGAGAAGGGTCACCCATTTGCTGGGCCGGCCTTTCTTTTCGATATCGACCAGGAAGCGCCCGTTATAGGTATCTTCCAGGGCCCACCGGCCGTCCGCG
>JBAVUQ010000147.1:0-3659 GCA_049696855.1 Candidatus Aminicenantales bacterium | reverse complement strand
AGGGGGAGCCGCCCCAGGTTGTGGGTGATCAGGCCCCCGACGGTGATGAAATCGTCTTCGGCCAGCTCGACGTCGAAGAGCTCCTCGAGCTCCTCGACCTCGGTCGCCCCCGAAACGGTGAAGTCGAGCGGCCCGTTCGTAACGATCTGGGACTCCTCGGTGTCGTACTCGTCCTGGATCTCGCCGACGATCTCCTCGACGACGTCCTCCATGGTCACGAGGCCGGCGACGCTGCCGTGCTCGTCGACGACGATGGCCATCTTCGTTTTGACCTTCTGGAACTCGCGCAGCAGGTCCTGGACGGGCATGGCCTCGGGGACGAACGCGACCGGCCGGATCAGGGCCTCGATCGGCTGGAGCTTGTGCTTGTCGTCGGAGTACTCGATGATGTCCTTGGCCATGACGATCCCTTCCATATTGTCGAGCCGGTCCTTGTAGACGGGGATCCGCGAGTACTTCTCCTTGATGATGAGGTCCTTGAGGTTGTCGATGGTCGCGTCCTTGCGGACGCAGACCATGTTGACCCGGGGCGTCATGACCTCCCGGACGACGGTGTCGCCGAACTCGACGACGCTCCGTAGCAGCTCGTCCTCGCCCTTGTCGATGATGCCTTCTTCGGTCGCCTCGTCGATGAAGGTCTCGATCTCCTCCTCCGAGGCCTCGCGGTCCTCCTCTTTTTCCTCGCGCAGCTCTTCCCGGGCGAGGAGCCTGCGGGAGACGATGAGGAGCGGGACGGCGAGCACCCGGACGAGCGGGAAGGCCGGCAGGAAGGATTTCAGGAGGAACGGCCTCGCGGCCAGGACGAGCAGGCGGGGGATGAGCTCGAGTCCGACCGAGTAGACGGCCAGGGCGGCCAGGAAGATCCAGAAGGGCGCCGCGCCCGAGGCGCCGAGCGCCGCGAAGCCCCAGACGGCCAGCGCCAGGATGACGATGATCCTGAGAAACTCGACGGCCAGGCGGGTCTCCTCGAAATTCCTGAGGATCTCGGCCCGGTCCGCTTTCTCCCGGTTCTCGAGGAAGCGGCTGAGCTGGATCTTCGAATAGGCCCCGAGGACGATATGGAAGAGCGACAGCAGGAAGGCGGCCAGGAAGGCCAGGACGAGGCCGGTCCAGGTCACGACGCTTGCCGTCATGAGAGATAGATCCGGTGGAGCTTTCGTTCCTCCTCCTCGATGCCGGCGAAATGGTCGTAGCCAAGGAGGTGGAGAAAACCGTGGATGGCGAGCAGGCGGAGCTCGCGGTCGAGGCTGTGGCCCTTGGTCCGCGCCTGGCGGAAGGCGACCGGCACGGCGATGACGATGTCGCCCAGGTAGAACTTGCCGTCGGGCCCTGTCTCGCCGAGAGGGAAGCTCAAGACGTCGGTCGGGCGGTCCTTCTTCATGAACCTGCGGTTGAGCGTTTGGATGGCCCGCTCGCCTACGAAGGCCAGGCTGACCTCGGGCTCGACGAGACGGTAGCGCCCGGCGAGCTCCCCGAGGAGGCGCTCAAACGACTTCGTCCGGACCCGGCGTTTTCTCTGGCGGTTGAGGATGGTGATCATGGTTCTTCTTGTTCTTCGATCCGGCTCTGTTCCGGGTCTTCGGCGGGCCCTCGAAATTGAAGCCGGGGTATTCGACCCGGGGATGATAGATGGCGTAAAGGACGGTCAGGAAAGCCGCGGCGACGCTGCGCAGCTCCCTCAAAGAGAAATCGCAGGCGTCGAGCTGACCGTCCTGGAGCGTCCCGTTGATGATGTCGGTGATGACCCGCTTGAGGTTGTCCTTGGTCGGCGCCCTGAGGCTCCTCGAGGCGGCCTCGATCGAATCGGCCAGCATGACCAGGCCGGCCTCCTTCGTCTGCGGCGCCGGCCCGGCGTAGCGGAAGGATTCCTCGCCCACGGTCTGTTCCTCGGGGTCGTAGGTCTGCTTGGCCTTGGCGTAGAAGTAGCGGACGAGGGAATTGCCGTGGTGCTGCTCGATGATCTCCCGCAGGGGCCGGGGCAGCTTGAGCTTGCGGGCCAGCTCCGCCCCTTCCTTGACGTGGTTCTTGATGACCAGGGTGCTCATCGACGGAGTCAGGTCCTTGTGGAGGTCGAACTCGCGCGTCCTGTTTTCGATGAAATACTCGGGCATCTTGGTCTTGCCGATGTCGTGGTAGAGGGCCCCGGCCTTGGCCAGCTGGGCGTCGAGCCCGAGCTCTTCGGCCGCCTTCTCGGCGAGCGAGGCGACGATGAGGGAATGGTGGTAGGAGCCGGGCGCTTCCTCCGAGAGCTGGCGGAAGATCGGCAGGTCCGAGTTCGTCAGCTCCAGGAGCTTGGAGCCGGTGACGAACCCGAAGGCCGATTCGACCAGGGGCAGGAGCATGAATGCCAGGACGGCGCTGGCCGTGCCCCCCAGGACGCCCATGGCCACTTCGGCCGGGAACGAGACGAAGTTCGAACGCTTCAGGATGAGGTGAAAGGCCAGGATGAGAAGGGCGTTGACCACCGGCAGGACGATGAACCCGGCCCGGAGGGTGGCCGCCCGGTAGCGCTTGCGATAGAGCTTGACGCCGTAGACGGCCGCCAGGCCTCCGACAAAGGAGAAGATCGTCACGACGAAATCGCCCCCGACGAGAAGCCCCGCGGTCAGGCTGTTCAGGATGATGAAGACGAGCGTCACCGGGTCGGGCAGGAGGAAGGCGAAGATCAGCGTCGCCGCCTGGAAGGGGAAGGCGTAATAGAAGACGTCGACGCGGGAGAAGGCGGGCGTCGTCAGAGCCCCGGAGACGATCACGGCCAGGGCGAGGAACGCCTTGTAGAGGACAAGGCTGCCGATCAAGGCGGCCGCCGTCATGCGGAACTGCCGGTCGGCATGCTGGGGCTTGAAAGCCCGGCCGAGATAGGACCAGAGGGTGAGGAAAAGGAAGCCGTACAAAATAAAGACCCCGGCGAACGTGGGCAGCCAGCTCGACCGCTGCCGGATCCTCTGGTTGTACTGGTCCAGGATCCTGACGGTCTCGGCCGTGATCTCGTCTCCCTTGCGGACGATGACCCGGTCCTTCTTGATGGTCAAGGTCACCGGCACGAGGGAGTCCCGGGCGCGGGCCTTGCGCTTCTCGGTCTCGATCTTGTTGTAGGTGACATTGGCGGTCAGGAAGATCTGTCCGAGGTTGGCCAGGGCCGCCCGGCTCCGCGCGGGCATCTCGATCCGGGCCAGGTCGTCGTTGAACCGTCGCTCGCTTTCGCCGATGTCGAGCAGGTCATTGACGCGGACGGGCCGCTCCTGGCCCTGTTCGACGAGGACGATGCCCCGCTCCGATTCGCCGTGGATGAAGAGGTTCTTTGAGACGATGATGCCCTGGCTGAAGGTCTTGGCCGCGAGGCTGATCAGGGTTTCTTCGAGGTCCGTGGGGAACTTCAGCCGGACCAGGGTCAGGACGTCGGGGAGCTCGAGATCGATGCCCTGCTTGTCGACGAGCTCCGCCCGGAGGGCTTCGCTCTGGTGGTTGGCGGGGAACTTGGCGGTCCAGTCCCGTCCCTCGGCGAAGAGGCGGCGGATCTTTTCCTCGGTGTTGGCGAAGACATTGGCGTCGTAGGTATAGACGGGGATGATGGCGGCTTCCGCCGCCGTCCGTTCCCGGGCGGTCGCTTCGGCGTCCTCGATGGTGAGATCGAACGGGGCGACGACGTCGGCCGGGGC
>JBAVUQ010000146.1:0-10332 GCA_049696855.1 Candidatus Aminicenantales bacterium | reverse complement strand
GCCGAGGTTGCCCGAGATCGTGACCTCGGTGACCGGATAGGCGATCGCCCCGTCCTCGATCCACAGCCCGAAGGCGCCGCGCGAGATGTCGCCGGTCACGGAATTGAGGCCGTGGCCGAGCGTCCGGATGAGCAGGAGCCCCTTCTTCGTCCCGGCGATGATGTCCCGGGGCGACAGCGCCCCCGGGCCCGGCTCGAGATAGAAATTGCCCGGCCCGACACCGCTTCCGTCAGCGCTCCCGGTCGATTCGAGGCCGAGCTTGCGGGCGGCGTAGTAATTGCAGAGGTAGCTCCGGAGGACGCCCTTTTCGACGACCACGGTCCGCCGGCAGGGCAGGCCGTCCGAGTCGAAGGGGTGCGAGCCGAGCGCGCCCGGCATGAGTCCGTCGTCGATCACCGTGATGCGGTTATTCCCGATCTTCTGGCCGAGCCGGCCCTCGAGGAAGGTGGCCTTTTGATAGACCGCCGTTCCCGTGATGCAGCCGAAGAGGAAGCCCAGGAGCCAGGCCGTCTGGGTCTGGTCGAAGATGACAGGCACGTTCTGCGTCCGGATCTTCCTCGGGTTGAGCTGGCGGACCGTCCGTTCGACCGCCTTCCGGGCGATCTCCGCGGGCGTCTCGAGGTCCTTGAAGTGGCGCTTCGACGACGACCAGGAGTCCTCGACCCGGTGGTCCGTGTCGCCGGCCTGGAGACCGACCCCCAAGCCGCAATAGGTCTGCTCGTACTCGCCGACGAAGCCGTTCGTCAGGGCCAGGACCGATCGGATCTCGTTCGAGCCGAAGCTCGCGCCGTAAGAGTTGGTGATACGCTTGTCCCGGAGAGCGAGCCGCTCGGTCTCGCGCGCCAGGGCGATCTTCGTCCTGGAATCGAGCCCGGCGATGGCCGGGTCGTAGAGATCGAGCGAGGCGGCGTCCACCTGCCCCTTTACGAGCGGGGCGAGTCCGGCGTACTCGTCGGGGCTGCCGAGCTCGGCCCGGCGCACGGCGTTGCGCACGAGACGGCGCAGCGTGCCCATCTCGAGATCGGACGAGCTGGCGTAGGCCGTCCTCTTGTCCTTGATGACCCGCACGCCGGCCGACCGCGAGTCCGCCTCGACGAGCGTCTCGATGCGGCCCTTGCGGACTTCGACGTCGAACTCGTTTCCGTCGCTGACGGAGACCTCGGCTTCGTCGGCGCCGCACTTGCGGGCGTAGGCGACGAGGGCTTCGGCCAGGTCGCGCAGGGCCGGCGCCGGCTTCGCGACGTCGCGCCTCTTCACGACCGGCCTCCGACCGTCATCTTGGCGATCCGCAGGGTCGGGCAGCCGTCGTTGACCGGGACGTCCTGACCGTCCTTGCTGCAGGTCCCGGTCTGGAGCCCGAAGGCGAGGTCGCCGCCGACGCGGTCGATCTTCCGCAGGATGTCGATGTTCGTGCCGATGAGCGTCGCCTGCTTGACCGGGGCCGTGAGCTTGCCGTCCTCGATGAGGTAGCCGAGGCTCACGGAGAAGGTGAACTTGCCCGAGTCCTCGACCTGGCCGCCCGAGAGGCTGGCGACGTAGAAGCCCTTCCGGACCGAGCGCAGGATGTCTTCGGGCGCGTCGAGACCCGCCCCGATGTAGGTGTTGGACATCCGCGGGATCGGCCAGTGGCTGTAATCCTGTCGCCGGCCGTGCCCGGTGAGCGGAGCCCCGCCCATCAGCCGGGCCGAGAGCTTGTCCTGGAGCAGCCCGCGCACGACGCCCTTCTCGATGAGCAGGGTCCGATGCGGCGGCGTGCCCTCGTCGTCGACGTTGTAAGAGCCGCGGAACGACGGAATGGTCGGGTCGTCGTAGATCGTGACGAGCTCGGAGCCGACCCGCTTGCCCATCTTGTTCCAGAAGATCGAGGTCCGCTTGCGGTTGAAATCGGCTTCGAGCAGGTGGCCGACGGCCTCATGGATGAGGACCCCGCTGTGGCCGGGCGCGAGGACGATGGGCATCTCGCCGGCCGGAGCGTCGACGGCCTCGAGCAGGAGCAGGGCCTCGCGGGCCGCCTCCCGGCCGATCTCGCCGGGGGGCTCGACGTCGCGGAAATACTCCATGCCGACCCGGCCGCCGCCTCCCCAGTAGCCCGACTCGCGCTTGCCGGCCTGCTCGGAGATGGCCGCGCAGACGAGCTTGACCATGGGCCGGGTGTCGCGGACGAGAAGGCCCTCGGAATTGGCGATGCAGACGTGCACCAGGGAATCCGAATGGTGGGCCTTGACCTTGACGATGCGCGGATCGTAGCGCCGGGCCGCGTCGTAGGCCTCCCGGACGAGCTTGATCTTCTCGCGAAGTGAGGCCTCGTGGACGGGGCGCCGGACGATGTAGCGGCTGGTGGCGCGGGTGCGGTCACGGAGCGGGGGCGGAGGGGTCTGGGCCGCCTTGCCCCGGGCGATGGCCGCGGCCGTTTGGGCCGCCCTCCTGACCTTGTCCATGGAGAAGTCGTTCGTGTAGCCGAAGCCGGTCCGGTCGCCGCGGAGGACCCGGATGCCCATCCCCAGGCTGACGGCCTCGGCCGTCTCCTTGATGATGTCCTCTTCCATATTGATGAAGTCGTAGGTCCGGTGCTCCATGAAGATCTCGGCGAACTCGCCACCGCTCGACAGGGCGACCCCGAGGACCTGGCGCAGGTCAGCCGCCGAAAGGCCGAAATGATCGACGTAGGGGAGGGGGGCTCCGGATTCCCGGAAATGGGGACGTTTCTGTTTTTCCACAGCTCTGCCATAATGGCACATTCGGCGAGCGGAGGCAAACGGACGAATTGACGCCTTACAGGGGAAAAGCCTATAATTTACGTTAACTATGGGAACACAGGACCTCAAGCAAGCCGTCGAGGACGCGATCGAGGCCGCGCTCCGCGAGGATATGCCCGCGGGTGACATCACCTCGGAGAGCATCATCCCGGCGGACGCCCGTTCGGAGGCCTTCTTCCTGGCCAAGGAGGACGGGGTCGCGGCCGGCCTCGAGATCGCCTCCCGGGTCTTCGCCAAGATCGACCCCTCGGTCATCTTCATCGAGCGCTTCAAGGACGGCTCGGCCTTCCGCCAGGGCGATAAGCTGGCCCGCGTCAAAGGCCCGACGATCGTCCTCCTCAAGGGCGAGCGGACCGCCCTCAACTTCCTCCAGCACCTCTGCGGCGTCGCCACGGCGACACGCCGGTTCGTCGAGGCCGTCGCCGGCACCAAGACCCGCATCCTCGACACGCGCAAGACGACTCCCGGCCTGCGCCTCCTCGAGAAATACGCCGTGCGGGCCGGGGGCGGCACGAACCACCGCATCAGCCTGTCCGACATGGTTCTGATCAAGGATAATCACCTGCGCTTTGTCGGCAGCGTCGCCGAGGCTGTCCGCCGCGCCCGTTCCAAAATCCGCCACGGCATCCGCATCGAGGTCGAGGCGGCCAGCCTCCTCCAGGTCCGCGAGGCCCTGGCCGCGGGCGCCGACATGATCATGCTCGACAACATGCCGCTCGAGACGATGCAGCAGGCGGTCTCCCTGGCCGGGGGCCGCGTGCCCCTCGAAGCCTCCGGGAACATGACCCTCGACCGCGTCCGGGCCGTCGCCGAGACGGGCGTCGATTTCATCTCCGTCGGCGCCCTGACCCATTCGGCCCGGGCCGTCGATATCAGCATGGATTTCGTCCGTTGAGGTCCTCATGAGCGTGCGCGACATCCGGACCGACGTCCTGGTCATCGGCTGCGGCATCGCCGGCGCGGCCGCCGCGCTCGAGGCCGCCGACGCCGGGCTCGAGGTCGTCGTCATCACCAAGGAGGCCCGGGCCGAGGAGTCCAACACCTACTATGCCCAGGGCGGCATCGTCTCCTTCGCCCCCGACGACCAGCCCGAGCTGCTCAAGCGGGACATCCTCGAGGCCGGGGACAGCGTCGGCGATCCCGCGGCCGTCGACATCCTCGTCGCGGACGGTCCCCGTCTCGTCCAGGAAACGCTCATCGACAAGCTCAAGATCCCGTTCACGCGGAGCACGCCCGACTCTCTCGATTACGCCCTCGAAGGCGGGCACTCGCGCCGCCGCATCCTCCATGTCGAGGACGCGACCGGCCGGACGATCGAGGACCGCTTCCTCCGCGCCCTCAGGAAGAATCCCCGGGTGACGCTCCTGACCGGCCGGACGGCCGTCGATCTCCTGACCGTGCCCCACCACTCGAAGAACCCCGTGGCCTATTACCGCGAGCCCCAGGCTATCGGCGCTTACGTCCTCGACGACGACTCGGGCGAAGTCGGACGGGTCTTCGCCCCGTTCACCATCCTGGCCACGGGCGGCTGCGGCTCCGTTTTCCTCCACACCTGCAACCCGCCCGGGGCCGACGGCTCCGGCTATGCCATGGCCCTGCGGGCCGGCGCCCGGATCGGCAACATGGAGTACATCCAGTTCCACCCGACCGTCTTCATGCGCAAGTCGGGCGACGGCTTTCTCATCTCGGAGGCGGTCCGCGGCGAAGGGGCGCGGCTCAAGACGCGCGACGGCAAGACCTTCATGGAGAAGTACTCCCCGCAGCGCGACCTGGCCCCCCGCGACGAGGTCTCGAGGGCCATCTATGAGGAGATGATCGTCACCAACTCGGACTATGTCCTCCTCGACCTGGCCTCCTACGCCAAGCCGGAGACGATCCGGAAGCGCTTTCCGACCATCCTCCGGACCTGCCTCGAAGACGGGCTCGACATCACCCGTTCGCCCATCCCGGTCGTCCCGGCGGCCCACTACTGCTGCGGCGGCGTTCTCGCGGACGGCTGGGGCCGGACGTCGCTCGTCGGGCTCTACGCCGCCGGCGAGGTCGCGTGCACGGGCGTCCACGGCGCCAACCGCCTGGCCTCGACCTCGCTCCTCGAGGGGCTCGTCTGGGGGACGCGGGCCGCCCACGATATCGCCGTGCGCTTCGACGGCTCGCGGCCCTACAGGGCCTCGGAGATCCACCGCTGGCACCATCCGAAAAGAGAGGAACAGGTCGATCCGGCCCTGGTCAATCAGGATTGGCTGACCATCCGCTCGACGATGTGGAACTACGCCGGCGTCATTCGGACGCGCAAGCGCCTCGATCGGGCCAAGGCCGACCTCGAATACCTCAGCCACCGCATCGAGAAGTTCTACCAGGCGGCCCGTATCGAGCCGGCCCTGATCGGCCTGCGCCACGGCATCCTCGTCGCCCTGATGATCACCCGGGCGGCCCTGGCCAACCCCACCTCCCGCGGCGCCCACTTTATAAAAAAATAGGGACACGTTCCAGCGACAAGTGTCCCCATCCTATCGCGGCCTCTTCCAGGCGCCCATCTGCGACTCTTTCGCCAGATGAAAGAGCGTTGATAAAATTGATTCCCGAGTTTGTCCCGAGGATGATCCGCCCCGCGCAGGGGTGTTCCTGGAGGAGGCCGTGGGAGGGCGGAGCGGGCACGGATGGCAGACGGGGCTTAATTCAGAAAAT
Organism: Candidatus Aminicenantales bacterium; assembly: GCA_049696855.1. Classification (GTDB taxonomy): domain Bacteria; phylum Acidobacteriota; class Aminicenantia; order Aminicenantales; family Saccharicenantaceae; genus RBG-16-66-30. The sequence continues at coordinate 4,891 of JBAVUQ010000146.1, read as the reverse complement.
GGGGACGTTTCTGTTTTTAAAAATTCATAAATGAAAAATAAAAACAGAAACGTCCCCATTTTCCCGCCCCGTCTGACAGAGCGAAGCCCGGATACGAAGCGAGCCGGCTCGCAGGGACGGCGAGCGGCCGACGGAAGGAATACCCCGAGCGTAGCAGGGCGGATCGTCCCGGGCCGGCCGAGTGGCGTTATTGAGTGGCGGCATGGGCCAACTTGTTCTATAATGGCGCATTGTATCCAAGAGGGACAGTCCCCTTCGGGACAGTCCCTTCTGAACGGAGACTCCGATGGCCGACAAGTCCGATGTGAAGGCGACGCTCAACCTGCCCCGGACGGCCTTCGCCATGAAGGCCTCCCTGGCCCAGAAGGAGCCGGAGACCATCAAGACGTGGGAAGCCGATCGCCTCTACGAGAAGATCCTGGAGAAGCGGGCCGCCGCCGGCCGCCCGCCCTTCATCCTCCACGACGGCCCGCCCTACGCCAACGGGCACATCCACCTGGGCACGTCGATGAACAAGATCCTCAAGGACTTCATCGTCAAGTCGCGCTCCATGCTGGGCTATCACGCCCCATACGTCCCCGGCTGGGACTGCCACGGCCTGCCCATCGAGACCCATGTCGACCGGAAGCTCGGCGGGAAGAAAAAGGACATGCCCGTCATGGCCGTCCGCGAGGAGTGCCGCAAGTACGCCGAGAAGTTCATCGACATCCAGCGCGATGAGTTCAAGCGGCTGGGCATCCTCGGCGCCTGGGAGACGCCCTACCTGACCATGCATCCCGCGTACGAGGCCAAGGTCCTCGAGTACCTGGGCGTCTTCTTCGAGCACGGCGAGGTCTACAAGGGGAAGAGGCCCGTTCACTGGTGCATCCACGACCGGACCGCCCTGGCCGAGGCCGAGATCGAATACAAGGATAAGACGTCCCCCTCGATCTACGTCCGCTTCCCCGTCATCTCCGACCTCGGGGCCAAGTTCCCGGCCCTGGCCGGCCGCAGGGCCTATGTCGTCATCTGGACGACGACCCCCTGGACCCTGCCGGCCAATATGGCCATCGCCTTTCATCCGGAATATGAGTACGCCGCGGCCGAGGTCGACGGCGACGTCTACATCATGGCCAAGCGCCTCCTGCCCATCGTCGCCGAGGAGCTCGGCTGGCCCGCGCCCCAAGTCCTGGCGACGTTCCCCGGACGCGAGCTCGAAGGCTTCAAGGCCCGCCACCCCTTCATCGACCGCGAATCGCTCTTCGTCCTGGCCGATTATGTCACCCTGGAGGACGGCACGGGTTGCGTCCACACCGCGCCGGGCCACGGCTACGACGACTACCTGACGGGCGTCGCCTACGGTCTCGATATCTACACGCCCGTCGACGACGACGGCCGCTTCACGCCCGACGTCCCGCGCTACGCCGGGCTCCAGGTGTTCGAGGCCAACGCCCGCATCACCGCCGACATGAAAAGGGACGGAACGCTCCTCAAAGAGACCCAGATCACCCATTCCTACCCGCATTGCTGGCGCTGCAAGAACCCGGTCATCTTCCGGGCCACCGAGCAGTGGTTCATCTCCATGGACAAGGCGGGCCTCAAGGCCAAGGCTCGCGAGGCCGTCACCCGGGTCGGCTGGATCCCCGAGTGGGGCAGGGAACGGATGGACGGCATGGTCGCCGGCCGGCCCGATTGGTGCATCTCGCGGCAGCGTTCCTGGGGCGTGCCCCTCCCGGCCTTCAAGTGCACGGCCTGCGGCAAGCCGCTCGCGAGCGCCGAGGTCTGCCGCCATGTCGCCGCGATCTTCGCCGCCGAGGGCTCCAACGCCTGGTTCCTGCGCGACACGGCCTCGCTCGTCCCGCCCGGCGCCGCCTGCGCCTCCTGCGGCGGGAAAGATTTCGAAAAAGAATTCAACATCCTCGACGTCTGGTTCGAGTCCGGCTCCTCGCAGAACGTCCTCGAGCGCGAGCCCGGCCTGTCCTGGCCGGCCGACGTCTACATCGAGGGCCACGACCAGCACCGCGGCTGGTTCAACAGCTCGCTCCTCATCGGCGTCGGGGTCAAGGGCGGAAGCCCCTTCCGGACCTGCATCACCCACGGCTTCATCCTCGACGACCAGGGGAAGGCCATGTCCAAGTCGATGGGCAACGTCATCGAGCCCGGCGAGATCATCAAGCGCAACGGCGCCGAGATCGTCCGGCTCTGGGCGGCCATGCTCAATTACCGCGAGGACGCCCGCTTCGGCACGGAGATCGAGCAGCGGGTCGTCGAGGCCTACCGCAAGATCCGCAACACCTGGCGCTTCCTCCTGGGCAACGTCTCCGACTTCGTGCCCTCCCGCGACACCGTGGCCGAGCCTCATCTGCTCGACCTCGACCGCTGGATCCTGCACCGCTTCGAGGAGGTCCGGGCCCGCGTCGTCAAGGCCTACGAGGACTACGAGTTCCACCCGATCCTCCACGACGTCCTCGATTTTTTCACCGTCGACCTGAGCGCCTTCTACCTCGACGTGGTCAAGGATCGGGCCTACTGCTCGGCCAGGGCCTCGCTCGAGCGGCGCTCGGCCCAGACGGCCATGTTCGTGATCCTTCGCGATTCGCTCCTCCTCATGGCCCCCATCCTGTCGTTCACGGCCGACGAGGCCTGGGCCCACGTCCCCGCCTTCGAGGGCAAGGATTCGTCGGTCCACCTGGGCGAGTTCCCGGCGGCTTCTGATTGGCTCAAGTCGGTCCCGGACTGCTTCGCCCCGGATATGGAAAGGCTCCTCGTGGTCCGGGAAAAGGCGCTCAAGGAGCTCGAGAAGGCCCGCGAATCGAAGCTCATCGGCAATTCCCTCGAGGCCCGGGTGACCCTCAAGGCCCCGGCCGCCGACGCTTCTTTCCTCGAATCGCGCCAGGCCGACCTGGCCGCCCTGCTCATCGTCTCCCAGGTCGAGGTCGAGCGAAGCATGGGTGAGGAACTCACGATCGAGGTCGGCAAGGCCGCCGGCGCCAAGTGCGAGCGCTGCTGGAACTACTCGACCTCCGTCGGCGCGAGCGCGGACTGCCCGGCCTTCTGCGACCGCTGCGGCAAGGCCGTCAAGGCGGGCCGGTCATGAAGAAGAACCTGCCCTACTTCCTGGCCGCGGCGGCGCTCGTCGTCACCGACCAGGTGACCAAGGCCATCGTCGCCCGCGGGGTCGACCTTTACCAGTCGGTCCCCGTCATCCGGGGCTTCTTTAGCATCACCCGCATCCACAACAAGGGCGCCATCTTCGGGACCTTCTCGCAGACGAACAACACCCTCGTCTTCGCCCTGCTGACGGCGGCCTCGCTGGCCGCGCTGGCCCTGGTCGTTTACTTCTTCTTCAAGACGCCCGCGAATGACACACTCATGAAGATCGCCCTGACCTTGATCATGGCCGGGGCCCTTGGCAACCAGTTCGACCGCCTCGTCCGCGGCCACGTCATCGATTTCCTCGATTTCTACGTGGGCACGGCCCACTGGCCCTTCTTCAACGCGGCCGATTCCTGCATCACTATCGGCGCCTGCCTGATGCTGGTCACCCTTTTCAGGAGAAAACCCGAATGTTCCCCATCCTCTTGAAGATCGGTCCGCTGACCATCCACACCTATGGCTTCCTGATGGCCGTGGGCGTCGCCCTGGGCCTCTGGTTCATCTACGTCCAGGCCAGGAAGGCCGGGATGGACGCCAACCGGATCATGGACGCCGCCTTCTACACGATCATCGTCTCGCTCATCGGGGCCAAGGTCCTCCTCTTCGTCAGCAACATCTCCTATTACTTCGCCTACCCCAAGGAGCTCTTCTCGCTGGCCCGGTCGGGCGGCGTCTTCCAGGGCGGGCTGACTTTCGGCGTCATCTTCGCGCTGTGGTATTTCCACCGCAAGAAGATCCCGACCTGGCCGACGGCCGATCTCATCGCCCCGGCCCTGGCCATGGGCCACGGCTTCGGCCGGATCGGCTGTTTCAGCGCCGGCTGCTGCTACGGCAGCGACTGCGCCGCGCCCTGGGCCGTCATCTTCAGGAATAGATACGCCGGCCAGCTGACCGGCGTCCGCCTCGACACCCCCCTCCATCCCGTCCAGCTGTACGAAGCCATCCTCAATTTCATCAACTTCGGCGTGCTCTTCCTCATCCTGAAGAGGAAGAAGTTCGACGGCCAGGTCTTCTCCCTCTACATCATCAACTACTCGATCATCCGCTTCTTCACGGAATATTTCCGCGGCGATCATGCCGACAAGGTCTACTTCATCCGGGGCGCGACGCCTCTCTCCAGCCTGAGCCTGCCGCAGCTGTTCTGCGTGCTGGGCCTCATCGTCGGGGCCGTCCTCATGGTCGTCCTGAAGCGGCGCAAACGTGCCGACAGCTGATCTCGTCGTCGGACCTGAAGCCGGGGAGCGCGTCCGGCTCGACGTTTTTCTCGCCGACAAGATCGAGGGCCTCAGCCGGGCCCAGGTCCGCAGGGTCATCGACGCGGGGGGCGTGCGGGTCGGTTCCTTTACGCGCAAGGCGGGCTACAAGCTGAAGCCCGGCGACCGCATCCACGTCGAGTACGAGATCCCCGAGCCGGAGAGAGCCGTCATTCCGCAGTGCATCCCCCTCAAGATCATCTATATGGACGCCGACGTCATCGTCATTGACAAGCCGCCGCAGCTCGTCGTCCACCCCGGGCCGGGCCATCCATCAGGGACGCTGGTCAACGCCCTGCTCTTCCACTTTCCCGAGATCGCTATCGTCGGCAACGAGCATCGGCCGGGCATCGTCCACAGGCTCGACCAGGATACCTCGGGCGTGATGGTCGTCGCGCGCTCGGCCCGGGCCTTCGCTTCGCTCCACGACCAGTTCAAGACCCGGGTCGTCTGGAAGACGTACCTGGCCCTGGCCTGGGGCCGGATGTCGGATACCGGGGGCA
>JBAVUQ010000145.1:0-15504 GCA_049696855.1 Candidatus Aminicenantales bacterium | reverse complement strand
CGTCGGCGCGCGGCGCGATCGGCAGCTCCGGCGGGTAGGAGACGCGCGGCACGTTGCGGGCGCGGGAGGCCAGCCAGGCCTCGAAGCGCGCGCCGGATCTCTTTTCCATCGCCGCCTATTCTACTCGAGTGCTCGGGCTAACGCGAACCGCCGATCGTTAGAATTTCGGTGACACACAACTAAATACACTTAATTAGAACACAGGACTATTTAGTGTATTTAGTTGTGTGTCACCGAATTAGAATCAGATCAGGCGGCCAGATTCTTCAGCGAGTCCAGGATGGCGGTCACGTCCTCGTCGCGGTTATTCAGGTAGAACGAGACCCGGATCGAGTTGAGGCCGCCCTCGCCGACGGGCCTGGCCTTGATCCGGTCCTTGGCCAGGTGCTCCATGATCTCGGTGTGCGTGTGGGTCTTCATGCGGAAGCCGATCATGAGGGTCCGATAGGCCTCCTCCTCGGGCGAGAGCCGCTCGACGCCCGGGATCTCGCCGATCCCTTGATAGAAGCGCTCGGCGAGCGGGCGGCAGCGGCCGGCGATGCGGTCGATGCCGATCGTATCCACGAAGTCGAGGGCCGTGCCGAGCGCATAGAACAGCGCGTCGTTCTGCGTCCCGGATTCGAAGCGCTCGGCCGTCGTCTTGAGGACGAGCTCGCCCTTCGCGGCGTCGTAGCGCGTCGACGAGCCGCCCCCGACCGTCTGCGGCCGCAGCGTCTCGACCAGGCCCTGGCGGGCGTAGATGAAGCCGGTGCGCTTGGGGCCCATGACCCACTTGTGGGTGCTGCAGGTGTAGAAATCGACGCCGGTCTCGACGATGTCGAAGGGCGCGCAGACGGGCGCCTGGGCGCCGTCGAGGGCGAACCAGATGCCCTTGGCGCGGGCCAGGTCCGCGATCTCCCTGGCCGGGAAGAGCTGGCCGGTCGTGCAGGTGACGTGGCTGATGAAGATGAGCCGCGTCCGCGGGGTGATGAGGCGGGCGATGCGGTCGACGTTGCCCAGCGCCCGGACCTTGTCCGGCTCGAACAGCCGGATGACGATGCCGTCGCGCTGCATGCGGTTGAGGAGGGCGGAGTGGACGGCGACGTGCTCGTGGGTCGAGGTGATGACTTCGTCGCCCCGCTTGAGCGGCAGGCCGTTGACGATGACGTTGACGCCTTCCGTCGCCCCGCCGATGAGGCCGAGGTCCTCTTTGCGGCAGGTTTGGCCGAGGGCCCGGGCCAGCTTCTTCTTGACCTCCTGCCAGGGCTTCTCGTCGTGGCCCGCGCTCGGGGCGCTCTCTTCGGCCTTGGTGAACTCGAGGAGCGCGTTCAGAACGGGAAGCGGACAGGAGCCGAGGCCGCCGAAGTTGAGGAAGATCCAGCCGGGGTCGAGGATGAACTGGCCGCGGATGAGCTTCCAATAGAACGCCTCGTCCCCGGCGGCCGCGGCCTGGGCGAGAAGACTCCCGATCGGCTCGGCCGTTGCCGCTCCCGCGAGCCTGCGCATCAGGGGCAGCCCGGCGACACCGCCGGCCAGCCCGGCCGACATCTTGAGGAACTCTTTTCTGTTCATGACTCTCCCTCCGGGACGAGATGGGAGGATTATTGAGGGAGGGAGAGGCAAAGTCAAATAGTGATTTTATTTCGAGCGCCGGAACCCGACCCCGAACGGCGGCAGGGCCTTCCTCCCGGGATAGGCCAGCACGGGAAACCCCAGGGAGTACGGGAAGAAAAAGCCGGCCACGGAGATGCTGTCGGCGCGGGAACGTCCGCGTCTCATCAACGCCGTGGCCAGCTGGGTGATCGCCGACGCTCCGGGCCGCACGGCGAGCCGGAGCGTCTTTATCCTCGAAGCACTGTGCGTTCGGTCGCTCATCTTGTTTCTCCATATCAATAGACGAACAGGACCCCTGGAAAGTTGCATTTTCGCGGACCGGCGGCCGACTTTTTCGCTCCTAATCCTTGGAACTCCGCTCCCTGCCGGTCCGAACCCATTGGTAGAGGGCCCCCAGGGCGACGACGGCGGCGCCGACGATCCAGGACATCTTGGGCAGGTTGGCCATCAGGACGAGGCAGGACGCGAAACCGAGGCCGGTCACGATCCGCATGCCCCCTTTGAGGACCTTGAGCCCGCTCAGGTTCAAGGCCGCATAATAAAGAAGGAGCGAGAAGCTGCTGATGTAGGCGATGTGCGGCAGGTCCGCGGAGAACGCCAGCACGAGCATGGCCCCGCCGCCGAGAAGGACGGCATTCCGGGGCACGCCCCTCCGCCCGCCGGTCCGGCCCACGAAACCCGGCAGCTCGCCCTCGCGGGCCATGACCTGGGCCAGCCGGGAGATGCCCAGGACCGAGGCCAGGGCCACGGTGCCCGTCGCCGCGAGCCCGCCCAGAGCCACGAGACGCGCGCCGAAGCCCATGCCGATGCTCCCCATGGCGTCCGCGAGCGGCGATCCCGAACCGGCCAGGAGCTTCGAGCCGGCGACGCCGACCGCGGCCACGGCGACGACGAGATAGATCACCGTCGAGACGAAGATCGAGATCAGGGTCGCCCGCGGCACGTTCCTGCGAGGGTCCTCGATCTCGTCGGCGACGACGGCCACCCGGGCGAAACCGGCGTAGGCGAAGAAGATGGTCGCCGCCCCGGCCCAGACCCCCGACAGCCCGAAGGGCATGAACGGGTGGAAGTTGGCCGTCTGGAAATGGAGGAAGGCCGCGGCCGAGAAGAAGAGAAGCACGGCGATCTTGATGCCGACGAGGACGTTGTTGAAGCGGCTCGACTCCTTGGCCCCCCCGAGATGAATGAGGACGACCGTGACCGCCACGACGACGATGCCCACGCCTGTCGGAAGCCCGGGGAAGAAGAAGGACAGATAGTGGCCGAAGCCCACGGCCACCGTGGCCCCGCCGATGATGTTCGAGAACAGCCAGACCCAGCCGACGAGGAAGCTCGAGAAATCGGAGAACGCCTCCCGGGTGTAAAGGTACACGCCCCCGCTTCGCGGATACTTCCGGCTCAGCGCGGCCGTCGAGAATCCGGTCAGGAGCGAGACGGCGGCGGCGATCAGGACCGAGCCGACGAGGGCCGGGCCGGCGACCGCGGCGGCCGCCCCGAGGATGACGAAGATGCCCGCGCCGATGATGGAGCCGAGGGAGACGTTGACCGCGTCAAAGAGGGACAAGCGGCCCGGCGACGGGCGCTCAGAGCTCTTTGGATCCTGGGTCATGGCGGCAGGTCCCCTTTATGGACCCCTCAGATGAATATACCGAATGCGCGGACGGATTTCAAAGAGCCCGGGGATCCCGCCGAGGCCGTTCTCACCGGGTCCGGCGCCGTTGCGCCAAAGGCGGCGAAGCGCAGGAAGGCTTGCCGCTACGCCTCAAATCCACAGGACGTGGTCGGAGCCGCCGCCGGGCCGTTCCGGCCGGCGGTCCTTGGGCCCCTTCGACGAGGCCCCGAAGATAGAGGCGAAGAGAAGGACGACCGAAAGGAATCCGATCAGATACTTTTTCATGTCTGGAACCTGTAGAGACAGCTGACCTTGAAGAAGAAGCCGCGCTTCAGGGGCATTTGTCGCATCTCCACTAATTACGAGCCGCTCAGGGAAAAGGTTCCCCTTGGGGACATCCCTTTGGCCGCGTCCCTTTGGCTTGATACTCGCCGGAAAGTGAGATATCTTGGATCGGACCGGCAGAAAATGAGAAGGGGCGCGTCTAAAGAGGTGGGAGGAGCGACACCATGAGACATCCCCAGGCGAGAGACTCCAAAGTCCCCGGGGCGCCCGCCGCGCCGTTTTTTCTGGCCGCCCTTGCCGGACTGGCCCTGTTCGGGCTTTTCCCCGGCTGCAAGTCCGCTCCCCCGGCGGACGTCCCCGGAGAATTCACGTTCCACGGCCAGGCCGTCCACCCGGCGGCGGTCAGCACCCTCTACAATTCCGCGACGGGGCAGATCGATCTGGCCGCGTTCAAAACCGATCTCGAGGCTCGTCAATGGGAGGACCAGCCCGGCTGGTGGGTGACCGATTTCGAGGAGGACCCGACCAGCGGCCGGTCGCCGTTCTTCGCCTACGCCGCCTTTGCCGGCCCGATCACCGGCGGAGCCGAGCTCTACGTCCTGTCCGTCACCTTCAACCAGGGCGAGACGGCCGACGTCGATAACCTCGTCCTCCTCCAGAAGAACGGCAATTGGCTCAGCCTGATCAGGACCTGGAACGAGGGCAGCGCCTGCAACGGGGGCATCATCAATCAGCGCATGCAGGACGACAACTTCCTCTATTCGCGGGAGCTCACCCCCCCCGATCTCATCGGCCTGTCGGCCGGGTCCGGGCTCGCTCTCGCCGCCAACGAGGACCTCGAGGCGACGAACGAGAGCTGCTTCGCCTCGGCCAACTATGTCTACAGCCTCACCCTGGACAGCGAGAACCTCGTTTCGGTCCGCCTTTACGACGAGCCCGTCCAGGACGAGAAGGGCCGGACCGAGCGGTACCGCTATCAGTCCTGCTTCAACCGCATCTTCAACGATTATATTGCCCGGGGCAAGACGGCTCTCACGCCCAAGGAGGTTGACGAGTTCGCTCTCCGGTTCAAGGACGAATGCGTCAAGCCGGCCGCGCCCGTTCCGGCGCCGATCGACAAGTGACGGACGCCGGCCGGAGCCGGCGGCGTCTCAGGGCGTCTTCTCCGCGAGAAGGTCAGCGGCCGACGCGTTCTCCGCGATCTGTTCGGGAGTCTTGGCGCCGGGGATAACCGCCGTCACGACGGGATCGCGCAGGCACCAGGCCAGGGCCCAGCGGACCCTGGAGACCCCGGGGGGAAGCTCTTCTTCGGCCAGCTTTTCCGCCAGCCTCACCCGGCGGGTGATCTCCGCCGGCGCGAGGGTCGACCGGAAGTCGTCCGGCCCGAACGTGTCCCCCGCCTTGTATTTCCCGGTGAGAAGCCCGCTCGCCAGCGGCACCCGGGACAGGACGCCCAGGTTATGGCGGCGGGCGGTCGGGAAGACCTCGGATTCGGCGCGGGCATCGAGCCGGTTGTAGAGGACCTGGAGGACGCCGTAGCCCCGGGCGAAGGCCTCCCGCGTCTGAACATCGCTCCCGGAGCCGCGGATGGACAGGCCGAGGTTCCTGACCATGCCGGAGCGCCGGGCTTCGTCGAGGAAGGCTCGCAGGCCTTCGTCGAGAAAGGCCGCGTCCGGGCCCGAATGAAACTGGTAGATGTCGATCCGGTCGGTCCGCAGGGCCCGGAGCGAGCCGACGAGCTGAGCCCGGACGTCCTCCGCGCCGAAGCCGTCGGCCCGGCCCATGAAGCCGGTGAAGCGGTGGCCGAACTTGGTGGCGACGACCCAGCGGTCGCGCTCGTGCCGGGACAGGTAGTCGCCGATCAGCCGCTCGGACAGGTGGTCGCCGTAGCACTCGGCCGTATCGATGAGGTTGATCCCCTCCTCGGCGGCCCGGTCGAGAATGGCGTCGACTTCCGTCTGGGTGAAGGTCTTGCCCCACTCCCCACCGAACTGCCAGGCGCCGACGCCGACCACCGAGACTTTGAGCCCGGTCCGACCCAGGATGCGGTATTTCATCCTGACCCCCGGTGGTTCAGTTCGGTGAATTTCCTTGTGATCACTCTGGTCGCTTCCTTTCCCTTTTATATTAGGCGAGGGACGGGACGGGCGTCAAGAAACAGGAAATGCGGGGCCGTCCGTCCGGAAGATGGAAAAAAAGCCGCGGCGGGTGCAACCGGCCGTGACGGGCCGATGTTTAGATCAGCGTGGATGTTAAAAATTTAGCAGAAACGCTTGACAAGGCGTTCCGTAGGTGCTAATTATTTAGCATGCTAATATTTTAGCATCCCAGTCCGGACGGGCCAGGGAGCCCGAGGAGCCGAGCATGAAGAACGACAAGAGCCTGAGCCGCCGGGAGCGGCAGATCATGGACATCATCTACGAGATGAAAGAGGCCTCAGCGCTGCAAGTCCTGGAGCGGCTGCCGTCGCCGCCGAGCTATTCGGCCGTCCGGGCCCTCCTCCGCGTCCTCGAGCAGAAAGGCCATCTCGTCCACCGGCAGGACGGGCCCCGATATGTCTACGTCCCGAGGCTGGCCAAGGACAAGGCCCGGCGAAGCGCCCTGGCCCATCTCAAACAGACGTTTTTCGACGGCTCGACCGCCGATGTCGTCGCGGCGCTCCTCGACATCTCCGAGGATGATCTCTCGGAGGAGGATCACCGGCGGCTCACGGAACTCATCGACAAGGCCCGCAAGGAGGGACGCTGACATGCCCGGAGCCGGCGCCGGACTGCCCGGCCTCATGGCCGGGTATCTTCTCAAGACGACGGCCGTCCTGATCGTGGCCCTGTTGGCTGCGGCGGCCGCGAAGAGGCGTCCGGCCGCCTTTCGGCATTTCATTCTCTCGTCCGCGCTCATCAGCCTCGTTCTCCTTCCGCTCCTCACGCTCGCCCCGGTCGGATGGAGGTCTCCGCTCCTGCCCGCCTGGATGGCGATTGCCGCGCCTCACCCGGCGGAAGCGCCGAGAGCGGAGGGACCCGGCCGAGCCTCTGAAGCCGGGCGCTCGGTTTGGCTGCAGGTGCGGAGCCAGGGAGACGGGGCAAGATCCGCAGCCGGCCGGCCCGGCGAATGGGTCTCCGTCTCGCCGGCTTCACCCGCCGTAGAACGACCGGCCCTCGAAGAGTCCCCTGCCCCGCTTCCGAATGCCTCCCCTATCGAGCCTCAGGGTCGGCCGGGCCTGCCAGCACTTCCTGGGCTCCTCCTGGCCGTTCTTTGGCTGGCGGGCCTGGCCGTTCTTCTCCTGAGACTCGCCTTCGGCCTGGCCGGCGCGTCGCGGCTGACAACCGAGGGCACGCCGCTCGATGATGCCTCCTGGCGCGTCCTTCTCGAGCGCTTCATCGCCTTTGTCTCGCTCCGTCGGGAGGTCCGCCTCAAAAGCCATCCGGAGGTCGTCGTGCCCCTGACCTGGGGCTTCCGCAGGCCGATCGTGCTCTTCCCGGACGGGGCCGGCGCCTGGACCGACGACGAACGCTCTTCGGCCCTCTACCACGAGCTGTCCCACATCAAGCGGGCCGATTTCCTGGCCATGCTCCTTGTCCGGACGAGCCTGGCCCTGTTCTGGTGGAATCCTCTGTGTTGGATCGTCTATCGCGAGATCCTGAAAGAACAGGAGATCGCTTGCGACGAGCTGGTCCTTCGCGCGGGGATCAGGCCGTCGACCTACGCCGCCAGCCTGCTGGCCTTCCGGCGTTCCGCCGGGTTCCGCTGGAGTCCTTCGGCGGCTTTGCTCGGGATCGTCGGCAGGTCCTCGTTCGAGGGGCGCCTGGCGGCCATCCTCAAACAGAAACTGACAGTGATGGAGGTCAAGATGAAAACCAAGATCATGCTGGCCCTGGCCCTTGTCGCGGCTGTGGCCCTCATCGGGACGGCCGGTCCGGCCGCGGGCGTCGAGAAGAGCGCCGTCAAAACGACCGTCGTCGAGACCGCCCTGCCGGCGCCGGCAAGCCTGGATGTTCCCGCTCCTGACATCACGCAGACGACGGCCGAGGCCGCCGTCCTCGCCGATCAGGAGCAGGAAAAGGCCAAGGAGGCCGAGAAAGCCAAGCAGGCCGAGAAGGCCAAGGAGGCGGAGAAGGCGGCCAAAGAAAAGGCGGAGGTCGCCAAGTCCATCGTCATCAAATCCGGGGCTGTCGAAGGGAAACCCATCGAGGTGGTCATCACCGAGGGCGATCAAGTCAGGAAGCTTGTCCTGGAGAGGCCCCTGACGATCACCAAGGGCAAGGACGGCGATACGCTCGTCCTGACGATCGACGGAAAGGAAATCGAAGTCCTGAAGGGCGAGCCCCTCCGTCTCGAGATCAAGGGCGGCCGGCTCGAAATGATCAAGGAGGGCCGAGCCTTGAAGATCGGCGAGGGCGAAGGCAAAACTGTCTACATTGTCACGCCCGGCGGCAAACTCGTCACCGAGGGCAGGACTTTGAGGATCGCCAAGGAAGTCGAAACAGGCAAGGAGGGCGAGCCCGCGATCACCTGGAACTTCAAGGAGAAGGGCAAGGGCGAGGGTGTCTGGGTGGCCAAGGAATTGCCGGGCGAGCCGTCCACGATGACCTGGGTCGGCAAAGGCGGCCGGGCCTTGGCTTTATCCCCGGCCCTGGACGAGAAGATGCTGGAAAGCGTCCATGCCATGCAGGAGCAGCTCGAGGCGATCAAGGCCAAGAAGCTGGACCTTTCCGCCCTCGAGGAATCGCTGAAGAAGCTCGAATCCGAGCTCCAGGCGAAAGAGATGAAGCTCAAGGCGCTCGAGCTCAAGTTCGACAAGGTTCCGGGCGATCTCACCGTCATCAAGAAGATGACCGCGGACGAGGCCGAGGACAAGGTCTCGCTCTATTTTATGGATAAGGACAAGACGATTCAGACGGCAAAAGCAGAGGTCTTCGCCGGGTCCGACGACAAGAACAAAGGGACGATCGTCCTGGCTTTCACCAGCCAGGACGGCGAGGCCGGCAAGGCGGCTTTCGAGCGCGCTCTCGCCAAGCTGAAGCAGGACCTGCCCGAGGGCTACAAGCTCGTCGAGCAGAAATACGACGCCGACAACGGCTCGATGACCTTCAGGATCGCCTCACCCGAGGGCAAGAAAACGGACGGTGAGCTGGTCAAGAAGCTCGTCGAAGGCGTGAGAGAAGCCATCAAAACCGAGAAGTAGCGCCCGTCTCGCCTCTTACTTTCTGACGCGGATCGGATAGGCCGGCCGCTTCGGCTTCGCCGGAGGGTCGGCCTTCAATTCTTCCATCACCACTTGGATGGCCCGCTCGAGCTGAGGGTCGTGGCCGGCGATGACGTCCCGCGGCGTCTGCTCGACCTCGATGTCGGGCGGAACGCCGACGTTCTCGATGCCGAACCCGTTCTCATCCCAGAAGGCGAGGTTCGGGGCGGTGACGATCCCGCCATCCATGAGCGGCGGGAATCCCAACGTGCCGACGAGGCCGCCCCAGGTCGCCGTGCCGACGAGCTTGCCCAGGCCGAACTTCCGCCACATATAGGGCAGGAGGTCGCCGCCCGAGCCGGCGGTCTCGTTGACGATCATGACCTTGGGGCCCTGGATCGAAGCGCTGGGCGTCTTCAGGTCGGCCCCGTAGCGCATGGCCCAGTAGGCGGAGACCGGCTTCCTCAGCCAGTCGAGGTAGTAATCGGCGACCGACCCTCCCCCGTTGAAGCGCTCGTCGATGATGATCGCGTCCTTGTCGGCCTGGGGAAAGAAATAGCGCTTGAAGTAAACGAGGCCGAGGGTCGACGTGTTCGGAACGTAGACGTAGGCGACCCGGCCGTTCGTGGCGGCGTCGACCTTGCGGATGTTGCCTTCGACCCAATCGCGGTTGCGAAGGGCGGCCTCGTCGGCGATGGGCACGACCTTGATCGTCCGCGCGCCCGTCCCGTCGGGGTTGGGCCCGACGGTGATCTCGACCAGCTTGCCGGACGTCGCCTCGAACCGGGCGAAAAGATCGTCCGGGGGAACGAGGTCCCGGCCCTGCACCGCCAGGAGATACTCGCCCGCCGCGACCTCGGCGCCGGGCTCGGCCAGGGGCGCGCGAAGCTCGGGCGTCCAGTTGAGACCGCCGTAGACCTTTTTGAAGCGATAGCGCCCGCTTTCGATCGCATAATCCGCGCCAAGCAGGCCGCCCGGGACGCGGGCCGGCTGGCCGATGAAGTCGCCGCCTCCGACCCGGTGATGGCCGACCGTGAGCTCGGAGCACATCCACTGGATGAGCCGGTTGAGGTCGGCCCGGCAGGACAGGTGCGGCAGGAAGGCGGCGTATTTGGCCTTCATGGCCTTCCAGTCCGCGCCTTGGAAATTCGGGGCGTAGAAGAAGTCGCGGTTGATGCGCCAGGCCTCGTCGAAGATCTGCGGCCATTCGGCCGCCGGCGAGACGCGGACCTCGATGGCCTCGGTGGCGAGCTTGCCCTGCCCCGGCTGGGGCTTGCCGGCCGTGGCGACGATGCTCCAGGCGCCGCGCGAGGCGACGAGCATCTTTTTGCGGTCCGCGGTCAGGAGGAAGCTGTCGGCCGGGATGCCCAGGGCCTCGTCCTTGCGCGAGGCGAGATCGTAGACGTGGACGGCGGATTCGCCGCGGCCGCCGGAGGTCGGGGACGGCGGCGGATCGGTCTTGAGGTAAAAGAGCTTGCCGTTCTCGCCGGCCTGGAGATTGCCGTAGACGCCGGCCGGAATGGCCACGGTCACGATGCGGGTATCGAGCCCGTCGAAGTCGATGCGCAGAGCCTCCGGGGCCGCGGAGGCTTCCTTCGCGGCGGGCGCGGCGGGCTTGCCCGCCGGCTTCTCGGCGTCCTTCGTCTCGTCCTTGGGCTTCTCCTCGTCGCTCTCCTTGGCCAGCGGATTGGGCAGGTCCTTGCGCAGGACGGCCAGGTAGAGCGACGCGGTCTCCTGGATGTCGGCGTTGGACATGTCGAACCACTGCCGGGCGGGGCCCGCGTCGGTCGAGCCCAGGAACCAGAGATACTTGCCTTCGGCGTCGAAGACCGGTCCGTCGACGTCGCTGAGCCCGTCCGTGACGGGGAAGGACTTGTCCTGGTCGAGCGAATAGACATAGACGCGGCGGAAGAACGTCGGCGTGCCGAGGGTGTAGGCGATCCATCTGGAATCGGGGCTCCAGGACGTCGCCATGGAGGACTGGCCTCCGGGCTGATAGAGGTATTCCGAAGCGATCTTCCTGACGGCGCCCGTCTTGACATCGATCCAATACAAAGTCAGGGAGTTGTCGGCGAAGACGATCTTCCGGCTGTCGGGAGACCAGGCGGGCGAGCCATAGAAGCCGGAGCCCCCGAGCCGGAATGTCTTTTCCTCGCCCTTGCCGTCCTGGGCGCGGAGATGAAGGGCGTACTCGCCGGATGCGTCGGAGAAATAGGCGATGGTGCGGCCGTCCGGCGACCAGGCGGGCGAATGCTCATGGACCGCGAGTGTCTGCGTGATGTTCCGCGGGTCGCCCTTCTCGGCCGGAACGGTGACGATCTCGCCGCGGAAATCGAAGACGGCCCGGGCGCCGCTCGGCGAGACGCCGGCGTTGCGGATCCACTGGGGGCCCCTGGCCAGGCGCTCTCGAAGCTCGGAGAGATCGGTGGCCACGCCGATCTCCAGGCGGCGGCTCCGGCCTTGAGCGACATCATAAAGATGGAGCGAGCCGGCCTGCTCGAAGACGACCCGGCCGGCCCCGGCCGAGGCCGAGAGGATCGGAAAATCCTTGAAGTCGGTGAGCTGCCGGACCGTCTTGGCCAGGCTGTCAAAGGCGAAGAGGTTGAACTCGCCGTTGCGGTCGGACCGGAAGATGATCTCCCGGCCGAACCACATCGGATCGACGTCGTTCGAGCGCCCCTCGGGCTGAGGCAGCTTCTCGATGCCCTCGTTCTTGGCGTCGAAGATCCAGATCCGGGAGAACCGGCCGCCGCGGTAGTTCTTCCATTGCGTGAACGCTTCGGGGAAGGGATTGTAGGCGATGGCCCGGCCGTCGGGCGAGATGGCGGCCTTGGAGGCGTAGGGGACCTTCAGCGGGGAGGCCTCTCCGCCCGCGACGGGCACGGTGAAGAGCTGGGAGTAGGCGCGGTTCGCGGAGAAGCGCGCCGAGACGAAGAGGACGGATTTCCCGTCGGGAGCGAAACCCTGGACGAGATCCGCGGCCGGATGCCAGGTCAGGCGCTTGGGGACGCCGCCGCCGGCCGGGACCACGAAGACATCGGTGTTGCCGTCGTACTGGCCGCTGAAGGCGATGAGAGTCCCGTCGGGGGAAAAGGCCGGATTGGATTCCGTCCCGACGTCCGAGGTCAGCCGCCGCACGGCCCGGCCCTCGAGGTCGGCCGTCCAAAGGTCGTTGGCGTAGACAAAGACGATCCTTTCGGCCGAAACGGCCGGCTGGGTCAGCATTTTCGTGTCCGCCGTGTCGACGGCCGCGAGCCGCGTCGCGCCGGCCGGCGCGAAAAAGGCCAGTCCGAAAAGGATCGCTCCGAGGATGAACGGGGATTTTTTCATGACGACCTCCTCCGAACGGAAAGTACCGATAAATATACGACCGCCCCGCCGGCGCGTCAATCCGAAAATGGGGACGTTTCTATTTTTCAAAAAAATGCATTGATTTGAAAAACAGAAACGTCCCCATTTATTCAGAAACGTCCCCATTTATTGACCGCGCCGCGGGGATTCCGTTATGATGAGCCGGAAACATGGCGACAAGGCCGCGAGATTTTTACGAGATCCAGGAGCATCAGCGCCGCAGGAGCCTGCCCCTCTTCGCCGCCGTCCTCGTCTTCCACTTCGCCGCCCTCGGGCTCATCGGCCTGGCCTTCCTGGCCACCTTCGGCCTCCTCTTCGGCACGGGCCTCGCGGCATCGCCCGGCTTCTGGCCGCGCTTCCTCCTCGTCGATCTGGCCGTCGCCCTGGTCGTCGCGTTCTTCCATTTCCAGGACGCCCGCAGGAACGGCCCCCGCGTCATCCTGCGGCGCCTCCAGGCGGCGACGCCGGACGCCTCCGACCGCTATCACATCCAGTTCCTCGACATCGTCGACGAGATCCGCATCGCCGCCGGCCTGCCGCGGGTCAACGCCTACGTTCTGCCCTCGTTCGCCGTCAACTCCCTCGCCGTCATCGAGGAGGACGGCACGCCGGCCGTGGCGGTCACCGAGGGGCTGCTGGCCGAGGGAACGCGCGACGAGCTTCAGGCCGTGGCCGCCCACGAGCTGGCCCACATCGCCCGCGGGGACGCCTTCTACCTGACGCTCGTCTGCTCCCTGGCCAACCTGTTCGAGCAGTTCAAGGACGCCCTGGGGTCGGCGGCGGAGGACCCGTCGACCGGCGAGGAAGGCCGCGGAGGCGGCGGCTTCCCGCCCGTGTTCTTCACCGTCGCGGTTGCGGCATCGGCGCTGGTCATGCGCCTGCTCAGCATGCTCGTCAGCCGGGAGCGGGAGCTCCTGGCCGACGGAGCGGCCGTCGAGCTCTGCCGGTCCCCCGAAGCCCTGGCCCGCATCATCTATAAAGCCCACGTCAAGAATTCGTTTGTCGGCGATTTCACCTTGAGCTACGCGCCGCTCTTCATCGTCCGTCCGGACGCGCGTGACACGCCGGACACTTTCGCCGGCCGGATCTTCAGCTCCCACCCGCCGCTCATGACGAGGCTCGCCGCCCTCGGGGCGATGGTCCGAAAAAGCCCCGAGGCCCTCATCGAGACCGTCTGGGCGGAGGAGCGGGCGCGCGTGGCGGCCCGCGGCGTCCTTCAATCCTATGAGGAATTGCGAACGCCGCAGCTGGAGCTTTTTTCGGGCCGGGAGGAAGCGTCCGGCGCGCCCGCCGCCGGGAACGAGGGCCGTGTCTGGATGCTGGCCGGCGCCGGCGACAAAGCTTGGGAAGGTCCGTTCTCCGTGGCCGAGCTGCTCTGCCGGCCCCGCTTTTCGGCCATCATGCGGGTCAGGAACGAGCAGGAGGGCGTCGAGGCCCGGGCCCGCGAGTTCCCTCAGATCCGGCTGGCCTTGCACAACCTGGCCCGCAAGAAGCCCCTGGCCCCCGGACGCCAGAATCTCTGCCCGCGCTGCCGGATCCCCCTCTCCGAAACGTTCTACGAAGGGGTCGGCATCCGCGTCTGCGGACGATGCGGCGGCCGTCTGGTGGACGCGGCGGCCGTCGATCGGATCGTCGCCAGGCGCGAAGTCGCGTTCTCGGAGGCCCTGCGCGAGAAAGCCCGGCGCTTCCGCGAGGCGACCCTCAGGAACCCGCTCCGGCGCCAGAGGATCGAGTCGGCCCTGGCCGCGGATGTCCCCTGTCCGAATTGCGGCTATCGCCTGGCCGCCCGGCCGTACAACTACCAGTATTTCGTGCCGGTCGACAAGTGCCTGTCATGCGGGAAGATCTGGTTCGACGCGGACGAGCTCGAGACGCTGCAGATCCTCATCGAGGAACGGACGGCGAAGTAGCCGGCCGGCCTCAGTCGAAGATCTTTTCCAGGTCCTGGTAGCGGCTGTGGAGATCTTGGACCGCCTGTTCGAAGGCCGCGCCGTCGGCTTTGGGCCCGAGCCCGGCCAGCGCGGCGGCGGCCTTGACCAGCTCGCCCGAGGCCTTGGCGAAGGCCTCGGCTTTGGGTTGGAGCCGCGTCGAGAGCTTGGCCGCCGTTACGGCCTCGGCCTTGGCCTTGAGGTCGGGCGCGGCGGCCCGGACGGCCTCCCAGTTCTTGGCCGGCAGATCGGTGTGGTAGACGACGTAGAGAACCTTGTGGAAGTCCTCCATCTCCTTGAGCACGGGCTGGAGGGTGCGGACGAGCTTCTCGTACTTGGCGTGAAGGAGCTCGGCGGCGTCGAGCATGGCCTTGTCGTCGGAGCCCTTGGCGGCGGCGTTGTAGGCCTCGACGGAGGCGCGGAACTCGGCCAGGACGGCGTCATACTTGGCCTGCTTGTCGCGCAGGATGCCGGGGAGCTTGGCCGCGAAGATCTTGGCCGCCAGCTCGTTCACCTGAGGCACCAGGCTCTTCAGCATGGCGACGTCCTTGTCCGGGTAGGCCGTATGCCAGATGGGATAGATGACCTCGTGGAAAGCGGCGATCTCGGGAACAGTGCCTTCGGTTTCCTGGGCCAGGACGGGAACAGCGGCCACGGCCAACAGGGCGAAGGCGATCGTCCAACAGCGGTTGAGCTTCATCGGATCCTCCTCGTGATGGGGTCAGAAAGGGGATTATAGCCGAACGGCGTCAGATTTTAAACTCCCCGGTGTCGACCCACTCCTTCTTCAGCACCGACCAGAAGTCCTCGGCCAGGCCTTTTTGGACATAGGCATAGGGCAGCCAGCCGTAGCCTTTCTCGCCCCAACCCCGGCCCCACGAATTGCGGATGAGCAGGGCGCCCCGGGACGGCTCGCCGCCGGACGTGTTGGCGATGGTCATGGCGTCGTCGAAGCCCATGGCCACGACGGCGTGACCTCCCTCGATCCGCTCGCGGCCGAACGGCACCGGGATGCGGCCGGTCGTCTCCGCCTGGACGATCGAGCTGTAGACCGTGAAGCCGAACATGGCCGGGTGCCCCGCGGCGAGATAGGTCTTCAGCTTTTCGAGGACGGAGGCCCGGGTCGCGCCGGCCGGGTCGTGTCGGTAATAGAGGAGCGTCTTGTAGTTCTGGGCGAAGGCATAGCAGAAGGCCGGCGGCTCCTTGTCGAACCCGTCCTCGGCGTCGGTGTACGGCCAGTAGGGCTCCGGCGGCACGCCGAAGATGACCATGGCCCCCATCGTCATGCGCAGGTAGGCGCCCGAATCGCCTTTCGCCTTCATGAGGTTGCGGGTCGTCTTATAAAGGAAAAGCCGTGACGACTCGACGTGGTGCCCGAACGACTTCCGCTCGTAGTATTCGACGACCCCGGCCCCGGCCTGGGCCGTGCAGGATCCGAGGGCGCCCTGGTCCTCGACCGGCGAGGCCCAGGGACGCAGATCGACGGAGGCCGCAAGCCGCGGACGACGCTGGCCGTCCGCCGGCGCGAACATCACGCCGGTCGGGGCCAGCAT
>JBAVUQ010000144.1:0-3089 GCA_049696855.1 Candidatus Aminicenantales bacterium | reverse complement strand
ATGGCCAACTGGATGCGCAACTTCGAAGACAAGAGGGTCGGCGGCGCCGCCGTGATGGACCGCATGCTGACCAAGGGCGTCCTCGCCAACGGCTCCGAGATCCCCTACGGCCGGGGGATCGTGGTGGATGAATACAAAGGGCTGAAGTTCATCGGTCACGACGGCGGGGATGCCGGATTCCGCAGCAACGTGATGTTCTTCCCGGGCGAGAGATTCGGCGTGGCGATCTTCTCGAATCTCGCGTCGTTCAACCCGGGAGCCATGTCGCGCCAGATCGCCGACATCTACCTGGCCGCGCGGCTCAAGCAGCAAGAACCCGGTCCCGCGGGCGCCAAGCCCTCAGCGGAAAAGCCGGCGCCAAAACCGTTCAGCCTGCCGGCGAAAAGCCTGGAAGACTTCCAGGGGACGTATTGGATCGAGGCTACTCAAGCCGTGCGGAAGATCGTCTTGGACAAGGACAAGCTGTTCTACGTCCGATCCGAGGACAATAAATCGGAGCTGGCTCCGATCGCCCCGACGGAATTCATGATGAAGGATGTCCCGGATAGCGTCCGGGTCAGCTTTTCGGATAAGGTGGGAACACGCTACAAGACCATGACCGTTGCCGTCACGAACCAGCCGACGGTCGTCGGGGAATGGATGGAGCCTTTTTCGCCGACGGTGGACATGCTCAAGGAATATGTGGGGCCGTACTACTCCGGGGAACTGGATACCCGCTACGACATCGTCATCAAATCCGGAGCGCTCTCCGTCCTGGACAGGCGCGGCGAGGATACTCCGGCCGTGGCCCAGAAGAAGGACCTATTCCTGGCCGGCGGCTTCGCGAATATCCAGTTCCAGAGGGATAGGAACGGCGTGATCACCGGATTCCTGATCTCGACGGGCAGGGTCTTGAACCTCAAGTTCGCCAAATTGAAGCCCTGAATATTCGTGTCGGCGCGTGATGGCGCCAGCGGAATGGACCTCTTTATTCTCCTTTGAGCATCTTTAGTCAGAATTAGGTTAGTCTACGCATTTTTTGTGACATGGCGGAGGGGTCCGCCCATCAACATGTGCAAGCACAAGCTGAGATGGGCGTGTGACTCAATGAGCTTAAAATTTGGCGCCGTTCTTCCTTAAGAACTCTGCTAGGTCTGGGTGTTGCTTCTTGATGGCCCCGTAGAGCGGCGTGTGGCCTTCTTTATCCACGGCGTTCACGTTGGCACCTTTGCTTATCAGAAGCTCGGCCACATCCTTGTGGCCTTGATAGGCAGCCATCGCTAATGCAGTCAAGCCACCCTCAACCTTGGCATCTACGTCTGCGCCATTAGCGATTAGCACATCGGCCACGTCCCTGAATCCATGATAGGCGGCAATAACCAGCAACGTAAGACTCCCTTGAAACCTGCCGTTCATCTCGGCACCGTTGGCAATGAGCAGTCTGGCGATATCGCTGTTGCCGACTATACATGCCGCCGCCAACGGCGTAAGTTCCTCGTTGGTTTTAGCATTAACGTCTGAACCTCTATGAATCAAGAGTTCGGCCATCTCTTTATGACCGTCATGTACGGCACTGTAGAGCGGTGTTACCCCGTCATTATCTCCGGCGTTTACGTCAGCGCCGTTGGCGATTAAAAGGTCTACCATCTTCTTATGGCCCCTAATAACCGCAAGATGTAACAATGTCAGCCCCCCTTCGCATCTAGCGTCCACGTCCGCGCCATTTGCGACCAAAAACCTAGCGATGTCCTCATTGCCTGTGTTGCATGTAGATGCTAATGGCGTGAGATCGAGCTTGCCCTTTGTGTTTACATCCGCTCCTTTGGCGACGAGCAGCTCTGCCACGTCCTTAAACTCCTTGGCAACTGCATGTAGTAACGGCGTCCAGCCTTCCGCGTCCGTCGCGTTCACGTCCGCACCATTCCTTAGGCATTTGGCTACTTCGTCGAGATTCCTATCTCTGACTGCCCTGAATAATCGACCCTTCCTGCTCCGAAACAGAAACATTTTGCCTCCTCGTGCCGACAGGCTATTTCTTTCATGTTGATAACGCAGAGAGCCAACGATTGTCAATAAGATGAACGGGTCCACTACATAGGCAACGTTTTCTGCCTGGAGTCGCGTTTCCATTGCCGATAATATTGGTAGGGGGTCAGGTAATCAAGGGATTCGTGCGGCCGGATGTAGTTGTAGGTATGTTCCCACTTGGCCAGCTGCCTGTTATGCTCCTCAAGATCGAGATCGACATCATAGACCTCATAAAATTCCTCCCTGTGGGTTCGATTCGACCTCTCCACGTGCCCATTGAGCTTCGGAGAGCGGGGAGGAAGGACGAAGAGAGGGATCTTCTTGGCTTTGCATTCATCCTCGAACTGGTCTTTGAACTCAGAGCCACCATCGATCTGGATGGCCCTGATCGGATAAGGAAACTTCTTTCTCAGATAATGGAGGAAGTGGGCCGCCTTGAGGCTGGTCGGATGCTTATAAGCGCGGATCACATCGAAACGGCAGATGACATCACGAGCCGAGAACTGATAACGGATCTCGTTGGGGACAAGCCTGATCTGAAGCGTGTCGACTTCGATCAGGTCCCCAGGCGCCTGGATCCGATAGTCTTTGGGCTTCCTTATGGCGTACCGAGGCTTCCTCCGACGCTTCCTGGCCATCTTGGCCTGGGTCACGTTCAAGGGCTCGACCAGAACACCCCGGGCCTTGAGCCTGTTCATCACCCGGCCCACTGTCGAGGCGGAGACCTTGAGCCCCTCTCGTCCAAGCAGTACCACCAGCTTCTTCTTCCCCCAGCGGGGATATCGGGTCCTGAGCTCCAGGATCTTCTCCACGACCGCGACCGGCGTCTGAGGCTGGCGAACATGCCGGGGCCGCCGGCTCTCTTCCTCCAAGGTGGTCAGGTCATAGGGATCGAATCGGTTCAACCAGCGATAGAAGGTCTTGGGAGAGATGTCAAAATGGCGGCAGGTCAGCCTGGCATTCCGGTTCCGATAATAATGGTCCATCCAGCGGAGCTTCTTGGCTGCTTCAGGGGAGATCGTGCCCTGGCGGACCAGGGACCGGATGAACTCTGAGCCTGGGATCAGGGAGCCGTAGGTCGT
>JBAVUQ010000143.1:0-3584 GCA_049696855.1 Candidatus Aminicenantales bacterium | reverse complement strand
TGCGCTCGACGAGGACCGATCCGGCCACGACGACACCGAGGAGCGACAGCAGGTCCTCCTGGTTGTGGTAGAGGATGGGCTCGATGAGCGAGAAATCGCCGCTGCGGATGTACTGGAAATAGCGCAGGGGGATCTCCGCCCCCGGGATGTCCTCGGACCGCTCGGCCTGGACGATCTGCTGGGCCAGGTGGAAGAGCCGGCAGCTGTCGTACTTGTGCTTCCACAGGCTCCGGGCGGAGAACAGAAAATCGAGATGGGGCAGCCCCCGCAGCGGGCAGGTCATCCGGTGCAGGGCGAATCGCGTCTCCACGAGCGGCAGGTCGAAGGCCTTGCCGTTATAGGTGACGATCGACCTGAATCCCATGTCCTGGACGAACTGGGCCAGCTCGCGGACGAGCCGGTCTTCCTCGGCCATCTCGTTGAGAAAGAATTGGGTCACCTTGAACCGCTCGTCGCGGTAGTAGGCCAGGCCGACCAGGAACGGCACCGTTCCCGTCCCCCCGGCGAGGCCCGTCGTCTCGAGGTCGAGGAAAACGGCCGACGAAAGGTCGAGCCCCTCGAAGGCCGCGTCGCGGCTGAGAAAGCCGAGGATGTCGGCCGGGATCTGCAGGCCCATGGAGATGGGGATCTGGCCGTAGCTCGCGCCGAGCTGAAAGGAATTCTCGAAGACCTGGACGGGCTCGCGGCGCTTCTTCTCGACAGGCCGTTCTTCGGTCCGGACGGCCATGCCCCGGCCCTTGTCGGTCAGAGCGATCAGGCGCTCGAGCCTCTGCTTGACGGTCAGGCCGGAGTCTTCGCCAAGCTTGTCCCAGGTCGTCTCGACGCTGTGGGCCCGCGACCGGGCTTCCCGTTCGCGCCGCAGCGCCTTGAGCTTGTCCTCGAGTGGCATGAAACCTCGGTGGGAATATTCGATTCTCGGCTGTTATTGTAGGCGAAACGCCAAGGTTTTCAAAGTGCGGCTTGAAAACGGCCAGCGTTCCGCATATAAGAATGGTCTCGGGTTTCACGCATGCCGCATTCGACCGACGACGCGCATTACCTGGCCTTCGACCTCGGGGCCGAAAGCGGCCGGGCCGTGCTCGGCACCCTCGACGGCCGCAGGCTTTCCGTCCACGAAGTGCGGCGTTTCCCTAACGCGCCGCTCCCTCTCGCCGGCCACATCCATTGGAACGTCTATGCCCTGTTCGACGAAATGAAGGCGGCCATGCGCGACGCGGCCGCGGCGATCGGCCGCCGGCCGACGAGCCTCGGCGTCGACACGTGGGGCGTCGATTTCGGCCTGCTGGCCAAGGACGGGAGCCTCCTCGGCCTGCCCTTCTGCTACCGCGACCACCGGAACGCCGGCGCCATGGATGATTATTTCAAGCTCGTTCCCCGCCCGGCGCTCTACGAGGCGACGGGCACCCAATTCATGCCCTTCAATACGCTCTTCCAGGTCTACGCCATGGTCAGGGAAAGGTCCCCCTTGCTCGACGCCGCGGCCGATCTCCTCTTCATGCCGGACTTGTTCAACTTCTTCCTCACCGGCCGGAAGGCGGCCGAGTTCACCATCGCTTCGACCTCCCAGTTCCTCGACCCTCGGACAAAGACCTGGATCCCGGGCCTTTTTCAGGCCATGGGACTGTCCAAAAAGCTCCTCCAGGATATCGTCGAGCCGGGGACCGTGCTCGGAGAGGTCGCGGAAGAGGTCGCCGCCGCGACCGGTTTCCGCCATGTCCCCGTCATAGCGACGGCCAGCCACGACACGGCCGCCGCCGTCACCGCCGTCCCGGCCGAAGGGCGAAACTGGGCCTATATCTCCTCGGGCACCTGGTCGCTCGTCGGCGTCGAAGAGAAGTCGCCCGTTATCTCGGAGGGATCGCTCGACTCGAACTTCACCAACGAAGGCGGCGTCGCGGGGACCGTCCGTTTCCTCAAGAACGTTTCCGGGCTCTGGCTCGTCCAGGGCTGCCGCAGATCCTGGACGGCGGAAGGCCCGGTCACCTACGACGACCTGACCCGCGCCGCCACGGAAGCCCCGGCCTTCGCGGCCCTCATCGACCCGGACGACCCCGGATTCCTCAATCCTCTGAACATGCCCGAGGCCATCGCCGACTACTGCCGCAGGACCGGCCAGAAGCCGCCCGCGACGAAGGGCGCCCTCGTCCGCGCTCTCTTCGAGAGCCTGGCCCTCAAGTACCGCCAGGTCATCGATCAGCTGCGCCTCGTCCTCGGCCATCCCATCGAAAAGATCCATGTCATCGGCGGCGGCTCGCGGAACACGCTTCTCTGCCAGCTCACGGCGGACGCGACAAGACTGCCCGTCGTGGCCGGCCCGGCCGAAGCGACCGCCATAGGAAATATTCTCGTCCAAGCCATGGCCACCGGGCGCGTCTCCTCGCCGGCCGAGATCCGGGCCATCATCCGCGATTCGTTCGAGCTTCGGACCTATGCTCCTGCCGGTTCCGCCGCGGCCTGGGATGCGGCCGGGACCCGGTTCAAGGCCATCCGTCCGGCTTGACAGCCCAGGGAAGGAGGCATATATAGATGGCGTTCCTTCGAGGAGGGGTGAGGATGGCTCCGGCAGCTATCGAAAAGAACTATCTATCGGCCCGCGACCGGTATGCCGAGCTGGGCATCGACACCGAGAAGGCCCTGGGGCGCCTTCAAACGATCTCCCTGTCGCTCCATTGCTGGCAGGGCGACGACGTCGGCGGCTTCGAGAAGCAGCCCGGCAGCCTGGCCGGGAGCGGCCTTCAGGTCACCGGGGCCTACCCCGGCAAGGCCCGCACGGTCGAGGAGCTGCGATCCGACCTCGAGCAGGCCTTCGGCCTCATCCCCGGCCGCCACAGGGTCAACCTCCATGCCATGTACGGAGAATTCGGGGATAGGCCGGTCGACCGCAACGCCATCGAGCCCGAGCACTTCCGGGGCTGGTCGGAATGGGCCCGCCGCCACGGCCTGAAGATCGATTTCAACGCCACCTGTTTCGCCCACCCCATGGCCTCCTCGGGCTACACCCTCAGCAGCCGCGAGAACGGCATCCGCAAGTTCTGGGTCGACCACGTCAAATGCTGCCGCAAGGTCGCCGCCTCGATCGGCCGGGAGCAGCAGGCCACCTGTCTCCACAATCTCTGGATCCCCGACGGATCGAAAGACATCCCGACGGACCGTTGGGGCGCCCGGGCCGCGCTCCTCAAGTCCCTCGACGAGATCTTCGAGGTCGAGTACAGCCCGCAGCAGATGAAGGACTCGCTCGAGAGCAAGCTCTTCGGCATCGGCAGCGAATCCTTCGTCGTCGGCTCGCACGAATTCTACCTGGGCTACGCGCTCACGCGGGGCAAGATCATCTGCCTCGACCTGGGGCATTTCCACCCGACCGAGTCCGTGGCCGACAAGATCTCGGCCATCCTCCCCTTCTCGGGCGAGATCCTGCTCCACATCAGCCGCGGGGTGCGCTGGGACAGCGATCACATCGTCCTGCTCAACGACGAGGTCCGGGACCTGGCCGCCGAGATCGTCCGCAGCCAGGCCATCGACCGCATCCACATCGCGCTCGACTACTTCGATGCCAGCCTGAACCGGATCGGCGCCTGGGTCCTCGG
>JBAVUQ010000142.1:0-5002 GCA_049696855.1 Candidatus Aminicenantales bacterium | reverse complement strand
GCCGGCTCAGGTCGAGAATCGCGGCCCGGCGATCCTCGACGGCCTTGGCGATCCTGTCCTTGATATCCATGGTCAATCGGGGCCTATGATAGTTCAGAACGAAAAATTTTGTCAAAAGACAGCCCGTTATGGGGGACTCGAGCTACGGAAATGGTGACGGCGGTCCCTGGCTAAAGGACGAGCATGCAGTCGCCGTAGGAGAAGAAGCGGTAGCGCTCGCGGACGGCCTCGCGGTAGGCTCTCATCACCGGGTCGCGGCCGGCGAAAGCGGAGACGAGCATCAGCAGGGTCGATTGGGGCAGGTGGAAGTTCGTCAGCAGGCGGTCGACGACGTGGAACTCGAAGCCGGGGCGGATGAAGAGCGAGGTGGCTCGACGCCCGGGGCGGACAGTTCCGTCCCGCCAGGCGCTTTCGAGCGTCCGGACGACCGTCGTGCCGACGGCCGTGACAGGCCGGCCTTCGGTCTTGGCGGCGTTGACGGCCCGGGCGACAGCCGGAGTGACGGCGTACCATTCTTCGAGCATCTTGTGGTCGTCGACGAGATCCGCCCGGACCGGCTGGAACGTGGCCAGGCCGACGTCGAGCGTAACGCGCCGGACATCGACGCCGTTGGCCTTGAGTGCGCAGAGCATGCCCTCCGTGAAATGGAGGCCGGCCGTCGGGGCGGCGATGGCGCCATCATTCTTGGCGAAGACAGTCTGGTATCTGCTGATGTCGACGGCCCTCGCGGCCTCGTCCTGCCTGGCCCGTTTGATATAGGGCGGCAAGGGGGCGTAGCCGATGTCGCGGAGGAGGGCGCGGACGTCGATCTTCCCGAAATCGAGGATGCGCCGGCCCTCTTCGCCCATGCCCGCGACGCGGGCCTCGATGCCGTCGGCAAATCGCACGGTGCCGCCCTCGCGGACACTCTTCGCCGGCCGGCAGAGGACCTCCCAAACTCCTGGGGCAGCCTCGCGGATGAATAAGAACTCGATCTTCGCCTCGCCGCTCGTGCCCCAGAGCCGGGCGGGCAGAACCCGGGTGTCGTTCAGAACCAGGACCTCACCTGCGGCCATGAAATTTGCGAGCTCGCGGAATTGTCCGTGCCGGATCGTGCCGGCCTTTCGGTCGACGATCATCATCCGCGAATCGTCGCGGTGGGGGAGGGGATGCTGGGCGATGAGCTCCGGCGGGAGATCGTAGTCGAAATCCGAGACGCGGAGGGGTATGCCGGAGGTCATGGCCGGTCGAAAAACATCCTCAGTCTTTGAACAGCTTCTTCTGTCCGGTGGGCTTGGCTTTGCCGCGCTGTCCGGGCTCGCGGTAGTCATAGCCCAGGTGGGCATAGGCTCGCGGCGTGATGACCCGGCCCCGGATGGTCCGGTCGAGGAAGCCGATGCGCATGAGGAAGGGCTCGTAGATGCTCTCGATCGTGTCCTTCTCCTCGTCGATGGCCGCGGCGATGGTGCCGACGCCGACCGGGCCGCCGCCGAAGTTCTCGATGATGGTCGAGAGGATCTTGCGGTCGACGTCGTCGAGGCCGAGGGCGTCGACCTCCATCATGTCCAGGGCCCGCTGGGCCTCCTTGGCCGTGATGACGCCGTCGCCTTTGACGTCGACATAGTCGCGGACGCGGCGCAGCAGCCGGTTGGCGACGCGCGGCGTCCCTCGCGACCTCAGGGCGATCTCGCCGGCCCCCGCGTCGTCGATTTTGACCTTGAGGATCCTGGCCGATCGCTGGATGACTTTCTTCAGATCCTCGTCCTGGTAATAATCGAGGCGGTGGATGATGCCGAAACGCCCCCGCAGGGGGGCCGTGATGCGTCCGGCCCGCGTCGTCGCGCCGATCAGGGTGAACTTCTTGATCTTGAGCTTATGGCTGCGGGCGCCCGGCCCCTGGCCGATGACGATGTCCAGGCTGAAGTCCTCCATGGCCGAGTAGAGGATCTCCTCGACCGAGGGCTGGAGGCGGTGGATCTCGTCGATGAACAGGACCTCTTTGGTCTGCATGTTGGTCAGGATGGCCGAGAGGTCGCCGGTCCTCTCGATGACCGGACCGGCCGTGGGCTTGATGCCGACGCCCATCTCCTTGGCGATGAGGTAGGCCAGGCTCGTCTTGCCCAGCCCGGGCGGACCATAGAGAAGCACGTGGTCGAGGTGCTCGTCGCGCTTCTTGGCCGCCTCGATGAAGACGCGCAGGTTCGACTTGACCTTCTCCTGGCCGACGAACTCGTCGAAGGTCCTCGGCCTGAGGCTGTCCTCGAAGAGGATATCCTCTTTAGTCCGGATAGGGCTGAGGATGGCGGGCATCGATCTTGACTCTCTGCTATTTTACTCAACAGAGCCGGGAAAACAACTGAAATCAAGAGGGACAGTCCCCTTCGGGGACAGTCCCGTTTCAGAGCTTGGCCAGACGTCGCAAGCCATCGCGGAGGAGCTTTTCGAACTCCGTGCCCGGCTTGTGGGCGGCCAGCGTCTGGTCGACGGCGCGCTCGGCCTCCTTGCGCCGGAAGCCCATGTTCTGGAGGGCCGAGAGAAGGTCCTCTTTCTCGGGCGAGCCCTTGGCCGCGAGGAGCTTCTCCTTCTTCTCCAGCTTGTCCTGGAGCTCCATGGTGATGCGCAGGGCCGTCTTCTTGCCGATCCCCGGCACGAGAGAGATCCGGGCCAGGTCGCCCGCCCGCACGGCGTCCTCGAGGTCCGCCGGGGCGATGCCCGAGAGGACGTTCAAGGCCAGCTTGGGGCCGATGCCGGAGATGCCGATGAGCTTGAGAAACATGTCCTTCTCGTCGCGCGAGACGAAGCCGTAGAGGGCCAGGGCGTCGTCGGAGAGATGGGTGTGGATGAAGAGCTCGACCGTTCCGCCGATCTCGCCGAGCTCGACGAAGGACGACACGGGGATGGCCGCGGCATAGCCGACGCCGCCGGTATCCACCACCACGCGGCCGGGCGTCTTGTCGATGAGCGTCCCCTTGAGGTAGGCGATCATGTCGGCTCCTTGTCATCGACCCTGAGCTGGTAGAGGCGGGCGTTGAGGTGGCAGATGGCCGCGGCCAGGGCGTCCGAGGCGTCGAGGGGGATGCTGTCGTCGTCGAGATCGAGAAGCGAGCGGACCATGGTCAAGACCTGTTCCTTATCCGCCTGGCCATAGCCCGTGACCGCCTTCTTGATCTCGAGCGCGGAGTATTCGGCCAGACCGCAGCCCGTCGCGGCGACGGCCACGAGGATCGCGCCCCGGACCTGGCCGAGGAGCAGGGCGGTCTTCATGTTCTGGGCGTAGAAGGGATTCTCGATCGACGCTTCCGCCGGCGCGTAGGTCCGGATGAGCTCTTCGAGCTCGCTCTTGATCTCGGCGAGCTTCAGGTGGAGAGGGAGCTTGGCCATGGGCTTGATGACGCCGTAGGCGATGGGAAGAAGGCGGCCGGCGGTTTCCTCGACGATCCCGAATCCCGTCGATTGGAGGCTGGGATCGATGCCGAGGACCCGCATGGCTTCCGCCGGGCCTCACCCGGCCTGGGAGAAGCTGGCGATCTCCTCGTCGGAGATATCGAAGTTGCCGGACACGGAATTGACGTCGTCGTGTTCTTCGAGTTCGTCGATGAGCCGGAGGACCTGCTGGGCTTCCTTGCCCTCGACCTTGACATAATTCTGGGGCAGAAACCCGACCTCGGAGGCGGCGATCTCGATCTCGGCCTTCTTGATGGCCTCGAGGACGGCCTCGTACTTCTCGGGCGAGGTCGTGACCTCGAACAGGGAGCCTTCATCCTTGAGGTCGTCGGCGCCGGCGGAGAGGGCGATGTCCATGAGGATGTCTTCCGACGCCTTGGCCTTTTCGACGTCGATGTAGCCCATGCGCTTGAACATCCAGGCGACCGAGCCCTTCTCGCTCAGCTGGCCGGCGTTCTTCTGGAAGATGTGGCGGATCTCGGAGACCGTCCTGTTCTTGTTGTCGGTCACGGCCTGAAGGAAGATGGCCACGCCGCCGGGGCCGTAGCCTTCATAGGAGACCTCCTCGAAGGCCGCGCCCTCGAGCTGGCCGGTGCCCTTCAAGATGGCCCGCTTGACGTTGTCGGCCGGCATGTTCGCGGCCTTGGCATCGTTCATGGCCTTGCGGAGGCTGGCGTTCTTGTCGGGGTCGCCGCCGCCGGCCCGGGCGGCCATGCTGATCTCGCGGATGAGGCGGGTGAAGATCTTGCCGCGCTTGGAATCGGTCGCGGCCTTTTTATGCTTGATAGACGCCCACTTGGAATGTCCGGACATGCTTGTCTCCTTGTCTTTGAGAGCCAAAATAGTAGCACAAAGAGGCTCTCGACGCAACCGCGCCGGGTAATCTCTACTGGACTGCTAGGATATATGATAGACTCAAGAAAGTGCTATAATTCGAGACGTCGAGAGGAGGCGTAAATGAAGAAGAACATGGGGCGTTTGGACAGGACGATCAGACTCGTCGTCGCGCTCGTCTTCGTCCTTCTCGTGATCGCCCGAATGATCAAAGGGACCGCGGCCATCGTGCTGGTCATCCTCGCGGCGATCTTCGTCTTGACGACCTTGCTTGGATTCTGTCCTCTCTATGTGCCTCTCGGGGCATCGACGAAGCCATCCGACAAGAAGGGCGGCACGACGAGGATCGATATCGTCTGACACCGCGGACCGGGGCTGACGGATCGGAGATGGGCGAAAGGTCAGGGTTGGACAAAAAAAGAGGGGAGGGCCGGGCCGCGGTCCGGATCGATCTGGCCGTGACGGGCATGAGCTGCGCCGGCTGCGCGGCCAACGTCGAGAAGGCCATCAAAGAGCTCGAGGGAGTGCGCGAAGCCAGCGTCAACCTGGCCACGGCCAAGGCCACGGTCCTCGTCGATCCGGGGCTCGTCTCGCGCGCCGACCTCGTCCGGGCCATCCGGAACGCCGGCTATGGCGTCGCCGCCTCGGCCGAGGCCGCCGGGGCCGGCGCGGACAAGGAATACCGGTCGCTCCGGACGTCCGTCATCTGGGGCGGGGCGCTGGCCCTGATCATATTCCTCGGCAG
>JBAVUQ010000141.1:0-27452 GCA_049696855.1 Candidatus Aminicenantales bacterium | reverse complement strand
CCTCCGTCCAGCCGTACCACGTCATCGACGACGGCCGCTGGGCCGAACAGAAGATCGGTCCCGAACGGGCCAAGACGACCTATCCGTTCGAATCGCTGCGCCGGGCCGGGGCGGTCCTGGCCTTCGGCTCGGACTGGACCGTCGCGCCGCTCGAACCCATCCTCGGCATCTATGCCGCGGTGACCCGCAGGACGCTCGACGGGAAGAATCCCGGCGGCTGGGTCCCGGCCGAGAAGGTCTCGGTCGAAGAGGCCGTCCGGGCCTACACGGTGAACGGCGCCTGGGCGGAATTCGCCGAGGCGGCCAAAGGGTCGATCGAAGCCGGAAAGCTGGCCGACCTCGTCGTCCTCGACCGCGACATCTTCGCCGTGCCGCCCGAGGAGATCGGCCGGGCCAAGGTCCGGATGACCGTCCTCGACGGCCGGATCATCTACGGGAAAGATTGATGGCCGGAGGACTGTTCGCCGCCGAGCCCGGGCGCATCGGCACGGACGAATCGGGCAAAGGGGACTATTTCGGGCCGCTCGTCATCGCCGCGTTCTTCATGCCCGAGGGCCAGGAGAATGTCCTCCGTGAGCTCGGGGTCAAGGACTCGAAGCGGACATCGGACGCCCGCTGCCGCGAGATCGCCGGGACGCTCAGACGGGGCTATCCTTTCCACTCCGTCGTGGTGGTCGGGCCGGAGAAGTACAACGAGCTCTGGTCCAAACTGCGCAACCTCAACCGGCTCCTGGCCTGGGGCCATGCCCGGGCCATCGAAAACATCCTCGAGCGCGTCCCGGCCGGCAAAGCGGTCACGGACCAGTTCGGCGACGAGCGCTTCGTTCGCAATGCCCTGCTCCAGAAGGGGCGGGAAATCGAGCTCGTCCAGATGCCCCGGGCCGAGGAGGACCCCGCGGTCGCGGCCGCCTCGATCCTGGCCAGGGCCGAGTTCCTGACGAAGCTCCACGACCTGTCCAGGGAAGTCGGGATCGAGCTGCCCAAGGGCGCCTCGGACCTGGTCGAAGCGGCGGCCGTGAAGCTTGTCCGCGAGAAGGGGCCCGGCATCCTCGACAAGGTCGCCAAGACGCATTTCAAGACGACTGTCCGCGTCCTGGCCGCGGCGGGGGTGGCCAAGCTTGTCTAGGAGATGACGATGACCGAAACGCGGCGGCTCTATTACGAGGATCCGTACCTTCTCGAGTTCGAGGCCGAGGTCGTCGCCCGGACGGAGCACGAGGGACTGCCCGCCGTGGTGCTCGACCGGACGGCGTTCTACCCCGAGTCGGGCGGCCAGCCTTGGGACAAGGGGACGCTCAACGGCGTCGAGGTCTTCAAGGTCGTCGAGCTCGACGGGGCGATCCTCCATGTCTTGAGGTCGGAGATCGCCGCCGGGCCGGTCCGCGGCAAGATCGACCCGGTCACCCGGACTGACCATATGCAGCAGCATACGGGACAGCATGTCCTGTCCCAAGCCTTCTGGGAGCTCCTCAAAGGCGAAACGTTGTCCTTCCACATGGGCCCGGACGTCTCGACGCTCGAGATCGGACTGAAGACGATCTCCGACTCCGACTGCGACCGGGTCGAGGACCGGGCCAACGCCGTCGTCTGGCAAGACCGGGAGGTCAAGACCTATTTCGTGCCCGAGGAAAGGATCGCGGAAGTTCCGCTGAGGAGGCCGCCCAAAAAGCAGGGGCTCCTCCGGGTCGTCGAGGTCGACGGGTTCGATTACTCGGCCTGCGGCGGGACGCACGTCGGGCGGACGGGCGAGATCGGCCTGATCAAACTCGGGGGGATCGAGAAGATCCGGGGCAATCTCCGCTTCGGCTTTCTGTGCGGCGGGAGAGCCCTGCGGGATTATCGGGCCGAAGACCGGGCGGTCCGCCAGCTGGCCGCCGCGTTCTCCTGCCCGGCGGCGGAGATCGCTGGCCAGGTCGAGAAGCTCCTGACCGAGGCGAGGGCCTTCAAAAAGCGGACCCGCCGGCTCACCGAGCGTCTGGCCGCCTTCGAGTCCCAGGAGGTCATTCGCACCGCCTCCGGCGGCGTCATCGCCGGCGTCCTCGAGGACAGAACCCCGGAAGAAGCCCGATTCCTGGCCCTCAACATCGCCAAGAGAGGCCATTTCGCCGTGGTCTACGGCGCGGCCGGCGAGAGCCAGGGCCACCTGATCCTGGCCCGCTCCGAGGCGCTCAAGGCCGACCTGCGGCAACTCGTCCCGGTCATCGCGGCCGTCGTTCCCGTCAAGGGCGGGGGCGGCCCGTCCCTGGTCGAGCTGGTCACGGCGGACAAGGACAGGTTGAAGGAGGCCGTCGAGGCCGCCGCGGCTTGGCTGCGGGAAAACGAGGGAAAGCTCGAAGCCTGACGCGGCCGATGAAGAACATCCTGGTCGTCGGCAGCTCCAACACGGATATGGTCATCCGGGTGCCCCGCATCCCGCGGCCCGGAGAGACGATCCTGGGCGGCACGTTCGCCATGGCGGCGGGCGGCAAGGGGGCGAACCAGGCCGCGGCCGCGGCCCGGGCCGGGGGCCGTGTGACTTTTGTCGCCCGTGTCGGCGACGACGTCTTCGGGGAGCGGGCCCTGGCGAACTTCGAGGCCGACGGCCTCGACACCCGGTTCATCGTCCGGACGCCTGGCTCTTCCTCCGGAGTCGCCCTGATCAACGTGGACGCGCGCGGAGAGAACAGCATCTCCGTCGCCTCCGGGGCCAACGCGCGCCTCTCCGTCGAAGATATCGTCAAGGCGGAAGCCGCGTTCGCCGCGGCGGATCTCGTCCTTCTCCAGCTCGAATCTCCACCCGAGACCGTCGAGGCGGCCACGCGGAAGGCGGAGGAGAAGGATGTGCCGGTCGTGCTCAACCCGGCCCCGGCCCGCCCGCTCGAAGACGGGCTCCTGCGACGCATCGCCGTTCTGACGCCCAACGAGCACGAGGCGGAGATCCTCTCCGGGATCGCCGTCGCGGATGAGCGCGGCGCCCGGGAAGCGGCCGCGCGGCTCCATGCCCGCGGCCCGGCTACGGTCGTCATCACCTTGGGCGAGCGTGGCGTCTACGCGTCGGCTTCGGAATTCGAGGGCCTGATCCCCGCGTTCAAGGTCGATCCCCTCGACACGACGGCGGCGGGCGATGTTTTCAACGGGGCGCTGGCCGTGGCGCTCGCCGAGAAGGCGTCCCTCCTCGACGCTCTGCGCTTCGCCCAGGCCGCCGCGGCGATCTCCGTCACCCGGCCCGGCGCCCAGCCTTCGGCCCCGTCGCGGGCGGAGATCGAAGCTTTCCTGGCGGATCGATAAGCGGACGGGCCCCCGGCTATTCGTAGCGCAGGGATTCGATGGGGTCCATGTGCGCCGCCTTCTGGGCGGGGAAGATGCCGAAGAACAGGCCGATCGCGGCCGAGACCGAAAGGCCGAGCACGACCGACCAGGGCGAGACCGTGGCCGGAAGGGGCGTCGCCGCATTGACGATGAGGGCGATGCCGAAACCGGCCACGACGCCCATGATCCCGCCGACCCCTGTCAGGAAGATGGCCTCGATCAGGAACTGCTTCATGATGTCGCCGGACCTCGCGCCGATGGCCTTGCGGATGCCGATCTCGCGGGTTCGCTCCTTGACCGAGACGAGCATGATGTTCATGACCCCGATGCCCCCGACCAGGAGGCCGATCGAGGAGATGACGATCATGACCAGGTAAGCCGCGCCGGTCAGCTGGTTGTAGAGCTCGACCATGGTGTCCTGGGTCATGACGGCGAAGTCGTTGGGCTTGCCGTAGGGGACCTTGCGCCGCTGACGCAGGATGCCGGAGACCTGCTCGATCGTCTCGTCGAGCGTCCCCGACTGCCGGGGCGCGAGGATGATTTCCATGCCGTCCTTTTCGTAGCGGTAATACTTCATCAGCGTGGTGATGGGCAGGCCGACGAAGTTGTCCCGGCTCTGGCCGAACATCTGGCCCCGCTTGGCCAGCACGCCGACGACGGTGAAGGCCTCGGGGCCGACGCGGATCTCCTTGCCGATGGGGTTGGTGGTCGGGAAGAGGGTGTCGGCAAGCTCCGACCCCAAGACGCAGACCCTGGCGCTGCGGGAGACCTCCGTCTCCGTGACGAACCGGCCCAGCCGCGGCAGGTAGAGGGCCATGACAACGGGCCACTTGTCGTTCATGCCGATGACCATGGCGGTGTCGCTCTTGGCGCTCTGGTATTTGACCTCGATCGCCTCGAACGGACTGACGTAGATGTCGACCGCCACCGCCCGGACGAGGGAGGCCTCCTTTTCGAGGGCCTGGACGTCCTCGAAGGTCAGGTCCTTGCGCGTCCTCTGCTCCTCGGACATCCGTCCCATCTGGACGTTCTCGTTCTTGGTGATGATGATGATGTCGGACCCGGCCGACTGGAGCTCGGAGAGGAAGCTCTTGTTGAGCCCCTGGATGATCGAGACCATGCCGATGACGGTCATGACCCCGATGACGATGCCCAGGATGGTCAGGAACGAGCGGAGCTTGTGAGACCGCAGGGAATCGATGGCCATGCGAAAGACTTCACGGAAGATCTGGAGCCTCAGTTTCATTGTTCCGCCCTCAAGGCCTCGACGGGGTCGAGCTTGGCCGCCCGGTTGGCCGGGTAGATGCCGAAGAACAGGCCGATCGACCACGACATGACCATGGCCAGGACGATCGAGGCGGGTTCGACCCTCGACGGCATGGACGTCGCGGCCGAGATGATCCGGGCCACGAGGAATCCGAGAACGATGCCGATGAACCCGCCGATCGCGGAGATGACCGAGGACTCGATCAGGAACTGATAGAGGATGTCCCGCCGCCGGGCGCCCACGGCCATGCGGATGCCGATCTCTTTCTTCCGCTCGGAGACCGAGACGAACATGATGTTCATGATGACGATGCCGCCGACGAGGAGCGCGATCGAGGACACGGCAATCATCGCGAAATAGATGCCCGATGTGGCCGTCTTGTAGAACTGGATGAAGGTCTCCGACGTGGCGAAGGAGAAGTCGTCGGGGTCGTTGTAGCCGCGCTTCCGCCACGACCGCAGGACCGTCCGGACCTCGTCCTGGGCCAGGGCCATTTCCTCCTGGGAATTCGTGTGGATGTTGATGCTGATCGAGCGCCGCGAGCCGTAGACCTTCATGAAGGTCGTGATCGGGATACGGACGTAATTGTCCTGGCTGAAGCCCAGGATCTTGCCCTTCTTCTTGCCCACCCCGACGACCTGGAAGTTCCGGCTGCCGACCTTGAGCCAGCGGCCGAGCGGGTCGAGCGCGCCGAAGACCTTTTCGGCGACGTCGGACCCGATGACGCAGACGAGACGGGAGTTCGTCTCGTCCTGGCTCTGGAGGTGGCGGCCGCTGGTGAGCTCGACGACCGAGCCGATCTCGTGGTCGAGGTAAGTCACGCCGCGGATCTCCGTCTCCTTGAGGGACTGGCTGCCGTATTTGACGGTCGCCTGGGTCGAGGTCGAGGCGCCGATGAGCTCGCAGGCCGGACAGTTGGCCCGGATAAGCTCGCGCTCGACGAGGGTGATGTCCTTCCTCTTCATCTGCTCCCGGAACTCCTTGAGGGACGTTCCGATCATGGAGAACTTCTGGACGGAGAAGTCGTTGGCCCCGTAGAAGGACATCTTCGTGTAGACATAGTTATTCAGGCCCTGGATGACCGAGACGACGGCGATGATCGTCAGGACCCCGATGATGATGCCGAGCAGGGTCAGGAAGGTGCGGAGCTTGTTGGCCCGCAGCGAGACGAGGGCCATCCTCAACGATTCTCCGATCTGCAATTTAGCCATGGATAATCCTTCGTCTATTCTACCCTATCTATACGAATCCCCGAAGTTATGGTTTAGTCTCGGCCCTCCCATTTCCCGCCAATGTCCTCGACGGCCCCGGTGGGGCCTTGGGGGTCATCTCCGTTCAGCCCGGGTCCCGGGCCCGTGGACGTCTCGGAGGACAGCCTCCCCCTCCTGGAAAAGTTTGAAGACGCCGGCCCGTGCACCGGACTCGGCGCCAAAACAACTCGCTCGGCGTGCGCTACGCCTCGCTCAGACACGTTTTGGCGGTTTCCCCTGAAACTGCCCTCGTCCGTCGCGCGGTCCGGCTAAACTTTTCCAATGTCGGGGTCAACTGCCCTCCTCGCCGTCGCGTCCGGCGCCCGGGGATTGGTCTTAAGTGATTGTCTCTCTTTGGCTTTCCTTGACATCATACGAACATGGCCAGATAATCAAGTCGCTATGATGATGAGGCTGAATAAGTTTTTAGCGCATGCCGGGGTGTGCTCGCGGCGGGAGGCCGATCGCTGGATCGCCGAGGGGCGGGTCACGGTCAACGGCCGGGTCGTCCTGGAGCTCGGCGAGAAGATCGATCCGGCCAAAAACCGGGTCGTGGCCGGCGGGAAGCCGGTCCGGGGCGAGGAGGAGCGGCAGGTCTACATCCTTCTCAATAAGCCGGCCGGCCGCGTCGTCAGCGTCAAGGATCCGTTCGGGCGGCCGACGGTCATGGACCTGCTCACGCATCTCGCCGCCCGGGTCTATCCCGTCGGGCGGCTCGACCTCGAGACCGAAGGCGCCCTGCTCCTCACGAACGACGGCGACCTGGCCCTCAAGCTGACCCACCCGCGCTATGGCGTGACGAAGTCCTACGAGGTCCGCGTCGAGGGCGATCCGAGGGAAGAGGACCTGGACAAGATCCGTCACGGGATCTTCCTCGAAGGCCGCAAGTCGGCCCCGGCCCGAATCATGGTCCTGCGGCGCAGCCATCGCCACACCAGCCTGAAGGTGGAGATCCATGAGGGCCGGAAGCGGGAGATCCGCAAGCTGTTCGAAGCGGTGGGCTATCCGGTCGACACTCTCGTGCGCGTCGATTTTGCCGGCCTGACGCTCGAGGGCCTCAAGCCCGGCCAATGGCGGTATCTCAAGACCGCGGAGGTCCAGCGGCTGAAAAAGCTCGTCGGCCCCCGGGACCGCCCCCCGGCTACTTCTTCGGCCCTTCCGTCGGGCCCTCGCCCTTCTCGCCGGGGGCGCTGAAGTCCTTCAGGCCCTTGGCCAGCCTCTGGAGCTCCCGGTCGACCAAGCCGTGGACCGTCCCGTCGGGGTACTCGCCGGCCGCGTCGGGCGCCCCCGCCTCGACGCCCGTCAGGATCTCGATCCCCTCGTCGATCGACTTGACGGGATAGATGTGGAACTTCCCGTCCTTGACCGCGCCCACGATATCGGACCGGAGCATCAGGTTCTGGACGTTCTGGTGGGGGATGACGACGCCTTGGGTCCCCGTCAGGCCCTTGGCCTTGCAGACCTCGAAGAAGCCCTCGATCTTCTCGTTGACTCCGCCGATCGGCTGGATCTCGCCCCTCTGGTTGAGCGACCCGGTGACGGCGAGATCCTGGCGAAGGGGCAGGCCGGAGAGGCTCGACAGGATGGCATAGACCTCGGTCGAGGAGGCGCTGTCGCCGTCGACGCCGCCGTAGGACTGTTCGAAGGCCAGCGAGGCGGTCAGGGACATCGGCCGCTTGGAGGCGTATCGTCCGCGCAGATAGCCGCCGAGGATGAGGACACCCTTGTTGTGCGTCGGGCCGCTCATGTCGGCCTCGCGCTCGATGTTGATGACGCCGCCCCGGCCCATGCCCGTCCGGGCGGTGATGCGGGCCGGCTTGCCGAACATGAATTGGCCCATATCGTAGACGGACAGGCCGTTGACCTGCCCGACGACGGCGCCTGACGTGTCGATGAGGATCGTCCCCTCCTCGATCATCTCCTGGATCTTGCCCTCGATCAGGCTGACCCGGTCGAACCGTTCGGCGATGGCCTTCTCGACATCCTCCCGTCCGACGGCCGTCTTCTTGGCCTTGCCGGCCCAATAGCTCGACTCGCGGATGACGTCGGCGATGATGTGGAACCGCGTCGACAGCTTCTTCTGGCGGCCGGCGATGCGGGTGGAGTATTCGATGAGAGCGGCGATGCCGTCCTTGTCGAACGGCAGCAGGCCGTCGTCGTCGCAGATCTTCTTGATGAACCGGACGTAGTCGCCGATGGCCTGGTCGCCCTTCTCCATTTCCGAGTCGAATTCGGCCTTGATCTTGAAGATCTTCTTGAAGTCCTCGTCCTGGAAAAAGAGGAGGTTGTAGATGTAGGCGTCGCCGATCATGACCACCTTGACGTCGGCCTTGATGGGCTCCGGCTTGAGGCGGGCGCTGGTGAACAGGTACATCTGGAGATAGTTCTGGATCTCGAAGATCTGGTTGCGCAGGGTCCGCTTGAGGACGGGCCAGACGCCCGGCTCGACGAGAGCGTCCAGGGCGTTGATGACGAGGTAGCCGCCGTTGGCCTTCAGGAAGGAGCCGGCCTTGATCATGGTGAAGTCCGTCTGGCTCATCCCGATCCGCGTCATCGTCGACTCGATCGAGCCGAAGAGGTTGACGTAGTTAGGGTTCGTCTCCATGATCACCGGCGCGCCGTGCTTGTCCGAGTTGTCGACGAGGAGGTTGACCCGGTATTCGAGGAAGTCCTCCGGCGCTTCCTTCTCCTCCTTCTTCTGGTTCTTGAAGGCCTCGAGGGAACTGGCCAGGGACTTCTCGACCTCGTCGAGGTAGGCGCCGATCTCGGGGGTATTGAACTTCTCCCGGACCTCGTCGATGGCGTTCTTGATGACGGGCGTGATCGACTCCTCGTCCCAGCCCCGGAGCAGGTTCCGCGTCTCCTCGTCGATCTCCTTGAGGCTCTCGAAGACGTCCTCGAGCTTCGAGGTCAGCTTCTCGTACTTCTCCCGG
Source organism: Candidatus Aminicenantales bacterium (assembly GCA_049696855.1). Taxonomy (GTDB): domain Bacteria; phylum Acidobacteriota; class Aminicenantia; order Aminicenantales; family Saccharicenantaceae; genus RBG-16-66-30. The sequence goes on along the minus strand of JBAVUQ010000141.1, from coordinate 18,714 downwards.
AGGGCCTCCAGCGTCTCTTTGGGGAACTTTTTCTCCTTGACCAGGGTTTCGAGCCGGGCGAACGGAACGGGCTGGCCGTCGATGACGGGGATGAGGTCGGGGCGGCTGAACAGGCCCATCTGGACCTGGATGACGGAAAAGCCCTGTTCGGACACCTCCTCCTCGAATCTCTGGAGGAGCTCGCGCTGCTTCTTTTGCTGGGACTCGACGACGGCGTCCCGCTTTTCGGTGTAGTACGGGCTCTTCAGGAGATGGGGGACGTTCGTCCTCAGCAGGTCGATCAGCTTGGTCATCGAATCGCTGAACTCTTTGCCCCGGCCCGCCGGCAGCATGATCAGGACGGGCTCGTCCGGGTACTTGAAATTGTTGACATAGAGGATGTCGTCGGGCGTCTTTTCGCCCTTTTCGAGCTGATCGAGCAGCTGGGTGATCGTCGTCGTCCGGCCGGTGCCGACCATGCCGGTGATGAAGATGTTGTAGCCGAGGCTCTTGATGTCGAGCCCCGTCTGGATGGCCCTCAGGGCCCGCTCCTGGCCGATGATCTCCTGGCAGGCCCGGGCCTCCTCGCTCGACTCGACGGGGACGAGATCGGGGCAGCAGGTCCAGCGCAGCTGGTCCGGGGAAAGCTCGGGAAATCCGGTCTTCGTTCTCATGGGCCCACTCCTTGGCTCCAAATTATCATATTCACCCCGATTCCTCAAGGCGACGGGGGATCGCGTCCCGGATGCGGTTTTTGATGAATTGCAGCCCGACATCTGCTAGAATAAGGCCGCTCCGGATCCCCGGCAAACCATTCGCATGGAGGCATGACGACCATGAAAATCCACCAAGGCAAGCTCCAGGCCAAGGGCCTCCGGATCGCGATCGTGCTCAGCCGCTTCAACAGCTTCATCTCCGAGCGGCTGCTCGAAGGGGCCCTGGAGGCCCTCCAGAAGATGGGGGCCCAGGAAACCGACCTGACCGTCTACAAGGTGCCGGGCTCGTTCGAGGTCCCGTTCGTGGCCAAGAAGATCGCCAAGGCCAAGGCGGCCGACGGCATCCTCTGTATCGGCGCCCTCATCCGCGGCGACACCCCCCATTTCGACTTTCTCAGCGCCGAAGTGACCAAGGGGCTGGCCCAGATCGCCATGGACGACGGCGTCCCCGTCTCCTTCGGCATCCTGACCGTGGACACGGTCGAGCAGGGCATCGAACGGGCCGGGACCAAGGCCGGGAACAAAGGCTATGACGCGGCCTTCTCGCTCGTCGAGACCCTGACCATGATCAAGGAGGCGGGCCTCCGCTGAGCGGGCGACCGGCTCGTGCCATGGGACAACGCCGCAAGGCGCGGGAGTGCGCCCTCCAGATCCTGTTCCAGCTCGAGTTCAATTCCGCCGATCCCAAGGACCTCATCAAGGTCTACTGGGAGCACCAGAAGGCCTCGCGCGAAGTCCGCGAGTACGGCACCTGGATCGTCGAAACGATGCTCGCCCACGGCAAGGCCATCGACGCGGCCATCCAGACGGCCTCGAAGAACTGGCGCCTGACCCGGATGGCCGTGGTCGACCGGAACATCCTGAGGATCGCCGTCTGCGAGCTTCTGTACGGCCGGACGCTCGTCCCGGCGATCGTGATGGACGAGGCGATCGAGATCGCCAAGCGCTACAGCGGCGAGGAGTCGGCCGTGTTCGTCAACGGCGTCCTCGACGCGGTCGTCCGGAGCCTCGGGGCCCAGGCGGCCAAGGCCGCTGAGCCGGCCGAAGAGGGCAAGCATGAGCACTAAAGACGATGCCGTCGAGCTTGACCAGGACGTCGCCCGGCGCGAGAAATACCGCAAGCTCCGGGAAGCGGGCGTCCCGCTCTTCCCCTACACGTCGGCCCGGACGCACGAGGTCGGGGAGATCCTCGAGGCCTTCGCCGGCCTGACCCCGGCCGAGCTCGAGGAGAAGAAGCCGGCCGTCGTCGTCCCCGGCCGGATCATGTCCATCCGCCGGATGGGCAAGGCGACCTTCTTCCACATCTCCGACGGACGGCGGCAGCTCCAGGCCTACATCCGCGCCGATAAGGCCGGCGCCGAGGCCTATGAGCTGTTCGCCCTCTATGACGTCGGCGACGTCGTCTCCGTCTCCGGCACACTCTTCAAGACCCGCACGGGCGAGTTGACCGTCCTCTGCGACGCCGTCGCCTTCCTGGCCAAGTGCCTCCACCCGCTGCCCGAGAAGTGGCACGGCCTCCAGGACATCGAGCTCCGCTACCGCCAGCGCTACCTCGACCTCATCATGAATCCGGAGGTCGGCGAGGTCTTCCGCCTGCGCGGCGCCATCGTCGCCTACATCCGGAAGTTCTTCGACCGCCGCGGCTACCTCGAGGTCGAGACGCCGATGATGCACCCCATCCCCGGCGGCGCCCTGGCCCGGCCGTTCAAGACGTTCCACAACGCCCTCGGGATCGACCTCTATCTCCGCGTCGCCCCGGAGCTCTATCTCAAGCGCCTGATCGTCGGCGGCCTGCCCCGGGTCTTCGAGATCAACCGGAGCTTTCGCAACGAGGGCATCGACGCCCAGCACAATCCCGAGTTCACCATGCTCGAGTTCTACGAGGCGTACAAGGACTATTACGACATGATGGACATGACCGAGGAGCTGCTGACGGGCCTGGCCACGGACCTTCTCGGCAAGGAGGAGGTGCCCTACGGCGAGCACACGATCTCCTTCAAGCGGCCTTATAAGCGGCTCAAGTTCCTCGACGCCTGCGTCCATTACAGCGGTTTGGCCCCCAGCCGCTTCGACGACCCCAAGGGCCTCATCGAGTTTGCGGCCGGGCTGGCCCCGGACAAGAAGCCGCAGACCTACGGCAAGGCCCTGGACGTCATCTTCGACCGCTTCGTCAAGGACCGCATCGTCCAGCCGACCTTCATCACCAACCCGCCCCGGGAGATCTCGCCCCTGGCCAAGACCTCGCGCGACAATCCGGAGGAAGCCGAGCGTTTCGAGCTCCTCGTCGCCGGGATGGAGCTGGCCAACGCTTTCTCCGAGCTGACCGACCCGGCGGAGCAGCGGGCCCGCTTCGAGGAGCAGGCCCAGGAAAGACGCCGGGGGGACGAGGAGTCGCACGCCCTCGATATGGATTACGTCGAGGCCCTCGAGTACGGCCTGCCGCCGACCGGCGGGGAAGGCATCGGCATCGACCGGCTGACCATGATCCTGGCCAACCGGAAGACGATCCGCGAGGTGGTGCTTTTCCCCTTGTTGAGGCCGCGATAGACCCATGAGCTTCGAGCTGTTCGTCGCCCGGCGCTACCTCACGACGCGGAGAAAACAGGCCTTCGTCTCCGTCATCACCCTGATCTCCGTCGTCGGCGTCGCCATCGGCGTGGCCGCCCTGGTCATCGCCATCGCCCTCATCACCGGCTTCCAGGGCGACGTCCAGGCCAAGATCCTCGGCGCGACCTCCCACGTCATGGTGTCGGACCTCGGCGGCCGGGGCCTCGAGGGCTACGAGGGGATGACCGAGAAGCTCCGGGCCATTCCGGGCGTCGAGTCGGCCTCACCCGTCGTCTACAACACCGTGCTCATCAGCGGGGCCGGGGAGAGCTCGGGCGCTCTGGTCAAGGGCATCGATTTCGAAAGGGAGCGGCCGGGCTCGGATTGGCTCCAGAAGCTCGAGGCCGGCGAGATCCCCAAGACCGGCGGGACGCGCGACGGGCTCCTCCTCGGCCGCGAGCTGGCCCTGCGCATCGGCGCCCAGGTCGGCGACGTCGTCAGCATCATCACGGCCTCCTCGACCCTGAGCCCGATGGGCCTCCTGCCGAAACGGAAGACGTTCGAGGTCACGGGGATCTTCAATACCGGACTCTACGAGTTCGACAGCTCGACCGCCCTTGTCGCCATCGGCGTCGCCCAGAGGCTCTTCGGCCTCGAGGGGCGGGCCAGCTACATCCAGGTCAAGCTCAAGAACATCTTCGACGCGCCCCTGATCGGGGAGGAAATAAAAAAGGCCCTGGGGCCGGTCGTTTACATCACGACGTGGATGGAGCTCAACAAGTCCCTCTTTTCGGCCCTGAAGCTCGAGAAGAACATCCTCTTCCTGACCATCACCCTGATCGTCGTCGTCGCCGCCCTGAACATCATCGCCAGCCTCATCCTCATGGTCATGGAGAAGACGCGCGATATCGGCATCCTCATGGCCATCGGCGCGACCCCCCAGATGATCAACCGGATCTTCTTCTACCAGGGCGCGCTCATCGGCGTCATCGGGACGGCCCTCGGCAGCCTTCTCGGCCTCGGCTGGTGCGCCCTGGCCAATGCCTTCGAGCTCATCAAGATCCCCGTCGACATCTACCAGATCTCCCATGTCCCGTTCCGGATGAGGCCGCTCGACCTGGCCGTCATCGTCGGGGTCGCCCTCCTCATCTGCTTCGTCTCGACCCTCTTCCCGGCCCGCCGCGCGGCCAAGGTGGACCCCGTGGTGGCGTTGAAATATGAGTGACCGCGTCCTTGTCGCCGAAGGCCTGGGGAAGACCTACCCCCTGCCCAAGGGCGAGCTCCGGGTTTTCGAGGGGCTCGATTTCGAGCTCAAGAGGGGCGAACTCGCGGCCGTCATGGGTGCCTCCGGCGTGGGCAAGACGACCCTCCTCAACCTCCTCGGGGGGCTCGACCGGCCGACCGAGGGCCGCGTCCAACTCGACGGCGAGGACCTCTTCGCCGGCACCGACCGGGAAGTGGCTTCGATCCGGAACCGCAAGATCGGCTTTGTCTTCCAGGTCTACCACCTGCTGCCCGAGTTCACGGCCCTCGAGAACGTCAGCTTCCCGCTGATGATCGGCGGCATGCCGCGCAAGGCGGCGTTCCGCCGGGCCGCGGCGATGCTCAAGGAGGTCGGTCTCGAGGACAAGGCGCCTTCGAGGCCGGGCCAGCTGTCCGGCGGCGAGCAGCAGCGGGTGGCCATCGCCCGCTCCCTGGTCAACAATCCCTGCCTGCTCCTGGCCGACGAGCCGACCGGCAACCTCGACTGGAAGACGGGGGAGCGGGTCCTCCGCCTGGTCCTCGACCTCCATGAGCGGAAGGGGCTGTCCTCGATCCTGGTCACCCACAACGAGAAGATCGCCCGCTACTGCCACAAGGTCTACATGATGGAGGCGGGGACGATGAAACTCCTGGCCGCTCTCCCGAGTTAAAACCAGTGGGCGGCCCTGCGGGCCGGCCGCCGGGGCCGGCGCTTTGACCGTCCCGGCATGATATGGTATATATAGAAAGATATTGGACATGAGAAAGATCGCCCTCACCTTCGGACTCCTGGCCCTCCTCGTTCTCCCTGGCGTTCTGGCCGCCCAGGATATCGTGGAGAAGGTCGAGATCGTCGGCAACGAACGCGTGACCACCGAGACGGTCCTGTACTACCTGACCGTCAGGGAGGGGGACCTCTACAGCGCCGACCAGTTCCGCCGGGATTTCCGGGTCCTCTGGTCGACCGGATTCTTCTCGGACGTCAAGTTTGAGGAATCGCAGGGCGCGCGGGGCAAGATCGTCAGGATCACGGTCGAGGAGAACCCCGTCGTTCGGGCCGTGACCTACAAGACGGGAAAAAAGGTCAAAGAAAAGGACATCGTCGACAAGCTCAAGGAGAAGGACCAGGCCATCCTGCCTTATTCCTATTACAGCCCCTCCAAGGTCCAGCGCATCAAGGACACCATCACCGACCTGCTCTCTGAAAAGGGCCTCCTGGCCTCGAAGATCGACGTCGAGACCGTCAAGCAGGGAAAGAACGAAGTGGACGTCCAGGTCCGGATCGACGAGGGGCCCAAGCTCCGGGTCGGCGATGTCGTCTTCGACGGCGGCACCAAGGTCCTGGCGAGCACTCTCAAGTGGTCGATGAAGGATAACCGTCCGCACAGCCTCTTCAACCTGATCGCCGGCAAGGACGTCTACAAGCAGAACAAGATCGAAGCGGACGTCGAGGGCATCAAGAAGAAATACCAGGAGCTCGGCTACATGGAGGCCTCCGTCGGCCAGCCGCGGACCGAGGAGTTCGTCAGGCGGTCGGCCCTGTTCAAGAAGCAGAAGATGATCCGGCTCGTCTTCCCGGTCAACCCGGGCTATCTTTACCGGACCGGCGAGGTCAAGATCGAGGGCAGCAAGGCCCTGAACTTGAAAAACCTGAAGGCCATGGTCGGGCTCAAGGCCGGGGAGATCTACAGCACCAAGGACCGGGAGAAGAGCGTCGACGACATGGGCAAGATGTTCCGCGATTTCGGCTTCGTCTACGCCCAGATCATCCCGGTCGAGAACCTCGACCCCAAGAATAAGATCGTCAACGTGACCTTCAACATTGCCGAAGGGGAGATCGCTTACCTCAACCGGCTCGAGTTCCGGGGCAACATCTACACCAAGGACAAGGTCATCCGCCGGGAGATGGTCATGCGCGAGGGGGACCGCTTCAGCTTCAGCATGTTCCAGAACAGCATTCTCCGGATCAAGCAGCTCGGCCTCGTCGACATCGAGAAAGATCCCGACATCAAGCCGAAGCCGGACGACCCGACCAAGATGGACGTCCAGGTCAACGTCAAGGAGATGCAGCGCAACAACATCCAGTTCACCGCCGGATACAGCGGCTACGAGGGGACCTTCGTGGCCTTCAGCTATTCGACCGTCAACTTCCTCGGGGCGGGTGAGACGCTCGACCTCAGCGTCCAGCAGGGCAAGCTGGTCAAGAACTACTCGTTCGGATTCTCCGAGCCGTACCTCTTCGACAAGCCCATCACCGCGGGCTTCAACATCTACGACCGGAAGACCGACTACAGCACGTACGGCCTCTACAAGCAGAATACGCAGGGCGTCGACCTGAACGTGGGGACCCGGCTTTTCGGGTACTGGCGGGCCTCGGCGACCTACACGATCCAGCGGATCGAGATGAGCTATCCCACGGGGTCCATGTACGCGGGCTACTACGGGATGTCCGGCAAGTACTATGAAAGCTCCATCACCCCGATGCTCTGGCGGTCGACGATCGACAGCCCCCTGACGCCGACCCGCGGGACGTCGTATTCGCTCAGCTTCAAGTACGCCGGCAGCTTCCTCGGCGGCGAGATCGACATGATCAAGCCCCAGATCGAGGCCACGTACTACCACCCGGTCCTGGGCCGGGGATCCAAGGCCCACGTCATCGGGCTCCACGCCCAGTACCAGTTCGTCCGGGCCCTCCACGGCACCCGGATCCCCTATTGGGAGAAGTTCTTCCTCGGCGGCGAGCGTTCCATCCGCGGTTACGAGGTCTATTCGATCGGGCCGAGGGACAGCAGCGGCTACCAGATCGGCGGCGAAAAGGCCATTGTCCTCAACGCCGAGTACATCATCCCCGTCGGCGGCCCGCTTTACGCCATTTTCTTCTATGACCGGGGCAACTCCGTGGCGTACGGAACCTCCCTGGCCTGGAAAGACATGTATTCTTCGATGGGCATCGAAGCCCGTCTGTTCATCCCCGCGCTGCGGGTGCCCTTCCGGCTGATCTTCGCGTACAACAATAAAAAGATCCTGGCGACCGACGCGGATTTCGCGTTCCGTTTCGCCGTCGGCACGACGTTCTAGGGAGGTTTGGACCATGAGACACCACGTTCGACTCCTCGCGCTTTTCGCAGTCCTGGGCACGGCCGGTCTGGCCGGCCTGGCCCTCGCCCAGGAGGGCGGCAAGCTGGCCACCATCAACTCGCAGGAAGTCCTCGAGAAATCCGCCGAGGGCATGAAGGCCCTGGCCCAGCTCCAGGCCGCCGACAAGAAGTTCGGCGACCAGATCGCGAGGATCGACGATCAGATCAAGCAGCTCCAGGGCCGTCTGACGGCCCAGCGCCTGACCCTGACCGCGGAAGCGGCGGCGGGCATCCAGGCCAATATCCAGAATAAGCAGACCGAACGCCAGCGGGCGGTCGAAGATGCCTCCCGGTCCATGCAGGACCTCCAGGCTACGACCCTCACGCGGATCCAGGCCGACCTCATGCCCGTCATCGAGCAGGTCCGGAAGGACAAGGGGCTCGACCTCATCTTCGACGTGGCCAAGCCGGGGATCGTGTACTTCACCCCGACCCTGGACCTGACCGCAGAGGTCATCCGGCGCTATGACGCGATCAAGGCGGCGCCGCCGGTCAAGAAGTAGCTTCGGGCGAGGCGGACCATGATCCCGACCGAACAGATCATGAAGTTCCTGCCCCACCGCTTCCCCTTCCTTCTTGTCGACCGCGTCATCGAGGTGGTGCCCAGGAAGTCCATCGTCGCCATCAAGAACGTCACCTGCAACGAACAGTTCTTCCAGGGGCACTTCCCCGAATGGAAGATCATGCCCGGGGTCCTGATCATCGAGGCCTTGGCCCAGGCCGGCGCCGTTCTCTTCTTCAGCTCCATCCCCGATCCGGAGACGAAGTTCGTCGTCCTGAGCAAGATCGACAAGGCCAAGCTCAAGAGGATGGTCGTTCCGGGCGATCAGCTCCGTCTGGAAGTCGAGTGGACGCGGAGCAAGGGGCGGATCTTGCAGATGAAAGGCAAGGCCTTCGTCGAGAGCGACCTGGCCGCCGAGGGGGAGATCTACGCCTCGATCCTCGACATCTCCGAGCTCAAGTCGCCGCTCACTTGATCGTCTTGACGAGCTTCCCCGCCGCTCACTTCAAGGTGAAAAAGGCGTCGTCCAGGCTGGTGTTATAGGTGACGGCCGTGATGGTTATCCTCTGGGCGTCGGAGCCGTTCTGGACGACACGGATCGAATAGGGGACCAGAGTGCCGCCGACCTTCTGGTAATTGGTCGAATACGTTTCGGAATCCACTTCGGCGCCGTTCTGGTCGAGGGTCCGCTCCACGGTCTTATAGGGCAGGTAGGTCCCCGGGTCGAGGAAGAAGGTGGTCTTGTGGCCGTCGGCCAATGTCTGCTCGAGGACGATATGATCCTTGCCCTCGATGGCCGCCTTGGGCTTCAAGGCAAAAGTGACGCCATTCTTTTGCGGGTTGAGCAGGGCCTGGCTCGCCCCGGCCTGGCGACTAAACTCCTTGGCCATGAAATCGGGCATCTCCTCGGTCGCCCCGGACTGGGGATTCGTGTACCAGCCCTTCTGGCCGTCGAAGGCCTGGATGATGGTCATGTTGGCCTCGGCGATGGTGATGTCGGCGCGCACCTTGTTGGGTTGCTTCATATACATGGTCATGGGAGCGCTGATGCCGAATTGGATGATCTCCACGGTCCCGGACATCGTCGTGTCCTTGATCGACTCGAGGGTCTTGCGTCCGCCCATGGCCGTGATCATCTTGTCGACGACGGCCATGGCCTCCTTGTTCACGGCCGCCGCCGGAGCTTGCTGGGCGTACCCGGCGACGGCGGCCAATGTCGCCAGCAGGACTGCGCCGAGGATCGCTGTTCGCGTTCTTTTCATCGATGCCTCCTCAATGATTGTCGACTCGTCGAAGTCGAAAAAGATTCTCATTCATTCTAGCCCAAAGTCCTGCGTTTGCCAACCGCCTGGACGGGTCGCCGCAGAGAGGCCCGCTCCGGACCGGGGTTGTCAGCCGTGCCGGCTAGTCTTCGGAAAAGACAAGGTCTAGCCATTTCCATCGAATCCGTAGCAATGTTAGTAAATAATTTATAATAATATAGATACATATAATGTCAGACCGTGCGAATGAAAAAAAATGTAACGATACAGGACAACAAATAATGGTCAATTATATTATTATGCTTGACTTATAAGATTAAATTATGTTATTATTAATATGTCCAAATATAGGACATATTATGTCTCTGGTGGCGGCCTGAATGTCGTTCCGACTCGGACTTGTAACCTGCTCGAGCTTCGACCGCGAGGTCCAGGCCGTCCAGGCGTCCGCCGATTTCCGTGACGTCCGTTTTCTTCCCCACCGCGTCAGCTGCGACCTGGCTGAGTCCGAGTGGGCGGGACTCGCCGGCGCCGTCGACTCCTGCCGCAAAGAAGGCTGCGTGGTCGGCCTGGCCGGAGGCTATTGTCTGACCCGGCCCGCCAAGGCTCTCGGCCTCGATGCGACCTGCCGCCTCCAGCAGGAAAGCCAGTGCTTCGAGTGGGTTGCCGATAAGGGCCTCCTCGATCGGCTCCTCCATGGCGGGGCGCTGCCGGTCCTCCCGGGATGGCTCAGGGATTGGGAGGAGCACCTGGAGGCCCGCTGGCCCTCCGACCGCAAGTCCGCCCAAGCTTTCTTCCGCGCCGTTGCCCGAAAGGTCGTTCTGCTCGACACGGGCGTGTACCCCATGGCCGACCGCGAGCTGAAGTCCTTCAGCCGTTTTCTCCGCTTGCCCTGCGACATCCAGTCCGTGGGTCTGGATCACTTCCGGCTGGCCCTGAGCCGGTTTGTCCTCACCTGGCGCGCGGACCTGCTCAAAACCGAGAACGAGGACCGCATGGCCGTCTTCGGCCAGAGGATCGGCGACATCACACGGGTCGGCCGGCTCCTCGGCGCGGTGACGAACGTCAAGTCCATCGAGGATGCCCAGGCCGGTGTCCTGGAGCTCTTTCGGGTCATGCTCTCGCCCCAGGTGGCCGTCTACCATCCGATCGAATCCTTCGCCGGCAAGTCCGGTCCCGAAGGCTCTCCCATGGATAGGATCATCGGGCTCAACGCGGATTGTGCCTGGACCGACGACCGGAGGACGGTCTACCTCAAGATCGCCCACGGCCGTGAGATCCTGGGTGTTCTCGAGCTGACCGGCATCGGAGGGTCCGGGCGGGGCGACCTCGACCTCGACCTGGCCCTGACCTTGGCCAGGATCTCCGGCCTCGCCCTGGCCGGTGTCCGGATGGACCGGTCGCTCGAGGCCATGCGCGAACGGGCCGCCAGCGCGGAGGCCGCCCTGGCCGCGGGCGAAGACAAGATGACGCGCATCTTCAACTACCCTCTCGGACTCTACAGGACGACGCCCCAGGGGAAGATCCTCGATGCCTCGCCGACCCTGGCCCGGATGCTCGGCTACCCCGACGTCGAGGCCCTCAAAGCGGTCAGCTTCTGGGACCTCCACAACGATCCCCACGACCGGGAGAACAAGGAAGCCTTCCTCGACTCGACCTCCATGGTCGGGATGTTCGAATCCCAGCTCCGGCGGACCAACGGCACCCTCATCTGGGCCGAGGACTCCTGCCGCGCGGCCAAGGACCCTCTCGGACGGATCCTCTTCTATGACGGCGTCATCGAGGACATCACCCCGAGAAGGAAGATGCAGGACGAGCACTCCTGTGTCGTCCACCTTCAGAACGCGGTGAGGGAGGTCTCCGAGCGTCTGCTCTCGCCGACGCCGATCGACGAGATGTCGTCGCTCGTCCTGGACCAGGCGCGACGGCTGACCTCGAGCGTCTCCGGGTTCGTCGGCCACCTCGACCAGGGGACGGGCAGCCTCATGCCGGCGGCCATGACCCCGGACGCCCGGGAGATGCTCGGCGTCCATCCCGAGGCCGCGGGGCACTTCCACGAGAACTCGGGCCTGTGGCGCTGGGTCCTCGAGGAACGGCGAGCCATCGTGACCACCATGCCGAGCCTGGATCCGCGGTACCGCGGCATGCCGGAGTGGCACCTGCCGGTCGGCCCGTTCATGGCCGTGCCGGCGATCATGTCGGGGGCGATCGTCGGGCTCATCGTCGTCGCCAACCCGGAGAACCCCTACCTCGAGAAGGACCTCAAGGCCGTCGAGCGCCTGGCCGATCTGTACGCGATCGCCGTGCAGCGGACCCGGACGGAGGATGCCCTGAGGGAGCTGTCCCTCGTCGACGATCTGACCAAGGTTTACAACCGCCGCGGCTTCCTGACCGTGGCCGAGCAGCAGATGAAGGTCGCCCACCGCACGAAAAAAGAGATGTCGCTCTTCTATGCCGACCTCGACGACCTCAAAAGGATCAACGACTCCTTCGGTCACGAGGATGGCGATGCCGCGCTCGTCGAAGCGGCGGGCCTGCTGAAGGACGCCTTCCGCGATTCCGACATCGTGGCCCGTCTCGGCGGAGATGAATTCGCCGTCCTGGCGATCGACATCGCCGAGGCCAAGGTGTCCGCCCTCACCCGCCGCTTCCGGGAGAAGGTCCAGGCCCGCAATGCCCGGCCGGACTCCGCCTATCCGATCTCGTTTAGCCTGGGCATCTCCCGCTATGATCCCGACCGGCCCTGCACGCTTCAGGAGCTCCTCACCCAGGCCGACCGGCGAATGTACCAGGAGAAGACGTCGAAGAAGCGCGACACGGCGGCCGCCTGACCGCCGGCCGGGGGGTCAATCCCTGAGGCCGTATTTCGCCAGCTTGTTGTAGAGCGTCGTCCGCGAGATCGACAGGATCTTGGCCGTCTGGCGCAGGTTCCCTTTGGTCACCTTCAGAAGATAGGCGATGTAGTCCTTTTCGAGGTCGTTGAGCGTCGAGAGCTGGCCGCGGCCGGCGAAGGCGACCGCCCCTTCGGGCGGCACGTAATCGCGGAGGTACTTGGGCAGGTTGGCCACATCGACGAAATCCTTCTTGCAGAGCATGGCCGCGCTCTCCAGGACGTTGGCCAGCTCGCGGACGTTCCCGGGCCAGGTGTACTTGAGAAAGAGCTTCTGGACTTCGCGTGAGACGCCGCGCACGCTCTTCGAAAAATTCCGGCTCGCCTGCTGGAGGAAATGGCGGACGAGCAGCGGGATGTCCTCGGGCCGCTCGCGGAGCGGCGGGACCTCGATGACGACCTTGTTCAGGCGGTGGAGGAGGTCCTCGCGAAAGGCCCCGGTCCGGACCATCTCGGCCAGGCCCTTGTTCGTGGCCGCCAGCACGCGGACATCGACCCCGGTGCTCTCGTTGGCGCCGAGGGGGCGAAATTCGTGGGCTTCGAGGACCCGGAGGAGCTTGGCCTGGACGGCCACCGGGATCTCGGCGATCTCGTCGAGGAAGATCGTCCCGCCGTCGGCCTCCTCGAACAGGCCGCGCTTGTCCTTGTCGGCCCCCGTGAACGCCCCTCTCTTGTAGCCGAAGAGCTCGGATTCGAAGAGATTCTCGGGGATGGCCGCGCAGTCGCAGACGACGAGCGGCTTGTCGCTTGACGGGCTCTGGCCGTGGATGGCCCGGGCGACGACCTCCTTGCCCGTGCCGGTCTCGCCGGTGATGAGGACGCTCGAGAAGTATTTGGCGATGTTCTCGATCGTCCCGAAGATCTCGAGCATGGTCGGGTTCCGGCTGATGAGGCCCTGGAAGACGTACTTCCGCTCCAGCTTCTTCTCGAGGTGCAGGGTTTCGCGGCGCAGATCGCCTTTGCGCGAGATGCGGCGGAGGATGTCGCCGAGGAAGTCGCGCTCGTAGGGCTTGGGCACGAAGTCGGTCGCCCCGGCGCGGACGAGATCGAGGACGGCCTCGCGGCCGATGGGCTCGCCGCCGACGAGGACGTCGACCAGGGCGTCGGCCTTTTTGATCTTCTTCATGATCACGAGCCCGGTCGCGAGCGAATCGCCGCAGTCGACGAGAACGACCCGGATGCCGTTCTCCCGGATGACGTCGAGGTATTCGTCGTCCGTCTGGGAGAAAAAGACGTTGAAATCGACGGCCACCGGGGCTTTTTTGACGGTCTCGTAGAGCGAGAAGTCGTCGGAGATGATCAGCAGGTTGGTCTGCGCGTCCATCGCTCTCCGCCCCGGTTCCATGGCGGCGCGGTTATCTTATCAAACTTTCCTGGGAATAAACAACCCTGCGGGAACCCCCGTGCCGTCCCGTGAGAAATCGGGGACACGATTCCTTTTCCGGAGAAAAGTGTCATGTCCCCGATTTTTCACGCGTCCCGGATTCTCCGGGACGCTTGCGGACGAGGGTGAGGCGGGCCCGGCCCCGGACCTCCTCCTCGATCCGGACGACCGGGTAGTCGGCCTGGACGAGGTATTTAACGTGGGCCCGGAGATAGGCCAGGCCCTGGGCGCACAGGAACTCGAGCCAGTCCCCGGTGGCCGTCTCGTCCATGAGCTCGGGCGTCTCGTCGGCGAACGTCGTCTGCGTCCGCGGCGTCATCCGGTTCTCGGTCGGGCCCCTGCGCTTGGCGAAGATGGCCAGGCCGTCGGTCGTCTCGAGCGCGTTCATGTGCGGCGCCCAGCGCGCGGCCCAGCGGTCGTAGCGGCCGTAGAGCGTCCGGTTCGAGGCGGCCATCGCCGGGTCGGCGGCGAGCTCGGCGGCGATGAGCTTCATCAAGGCCGCGCCCGCCTCCCGGTGGTCCTCGTAGATCGGCAGGCTCAGGGACTTGAAGTAGGTGAACCAGCCCTTGGGGATCCAGTATTCGCGGAAGAGGTAAGGCGTGTAGTTCGAGAACGGCTGGACCCATTCGTGGGACGGATAGCCGTGGAGGTTGAGGAAGATGTCGGGCGCCCAGCGCTCGTAGAGCCTCGTGCGGACGGCCGCCTCGGGAAGGAGGGGCTTCGATCCGGTCTGGTAGCCCATGTCCACGCCGAGCGCGCCGTAGCGTCCGGCGTGAAGGCTGTGGAACGGCTCGTTCTTCTGCATGGCATAGGCGAGCTCCGCGCCGTCCGGGTTCTCGACCGGCTCGAAGACAAAGCTCATCTTCTTGAGCGCCTCCCGAGTGGCCGGATCGCGGGCCAGGAGCTCGGCGAAGCGCAGGAGATAGCTCGTCGAGGAGACTTCATTGGCGTGCTGCCGGGCGACGGCCTGGAGGGTCGGCTTGAAGGTGACGAGGCGCGGCAGGGAAACGTACTCGGCGAACGGCAGGAAAAGCTCGAGGACGGGCACCTCGCGGCCCTCGTACGACCTCCCCCCGACATAGCTCCGGACCCCGGTCAAGGCCGAGAGGCGACGGACGATGGCCCCGGCCATGTCCGGGGAGATGATGTCCCGGGTCGTGACGATCGCTTGATCGGGCGGCGGCGGCGGCGGAGAGGCTGCACCCGGGCCAGCTACGGGGACGGATACGACAGCCAGCCGCTCGTCCTTTTCCTGCGCCTGATAGCGCGGCCGGAGCGTGAAGGCGTCGAGCCCGGGGAAGCGGAAGGGGTCGGCGATGAGGCCGGATTCAAAGAGCTTGCGCCACGATCCGGCCATCTCGATGACGGCCAGATAATCGGCCTCCTTCTCCCATTCGGACTCGAAGACGACGTTCCTGACGCGTCCGGCCCGTCCGTCGAACTCGAGCTCCGAAACCCGTGCCTCCTTGGGCTTGAGGGCCGTGACGACGGTCTTCCGCGAGACCTCGTCGTGGCCCTTCTCCTTCCAGCGGATGACCATCTGCGGCGCCTCGGCCGGCCAATCGTCGAGCACGACCCGGGCCCTGGCTGGTCCGCCCTCGAGGGAAGGATGGAGCGACGGAAGGACGTTTCCCGGCGCCGAGGAGCGTGAGGTGTCGGCCGCCGTGTCCTTATCCTCGGGGTCGAAGCGGGTGATGCCCCGGAGCAGGTCGAGCGTGTCGAAGTAGATCTCGTCGTGGATAGCTTCGAGCGACGAGACGATCTCCTGGTCGAGCCCGATCTTATAGTCCGGCTCGCTCGCCTGGAGGTCGACGAGCAGACGCTTGAAATAGGGCTGCTTGGAAAAGGTCGGCTCGCCGCCCGTCTTCTTCCGGACATGGGCGACCACCGCCGGCAGAGCCTCTGTCTGGTAGAAACCCCAGAATTTCTCGAGGTCGGTCTCGAGCGGCTGATCGCAGACGACGGTCCCCCCGGCGACGACACGAAGCCAGCCGGTCGTGGCCTTGGCCGTGCCCCACTCGGGAAGGACGCCCGAGAGAGGGATCTCCCGGGTCCGCGGGGTGAAGCTCGCCGCGAGCACGACTGCGCCCCGGCCGTCCAGGGCCTTGACATCGTAGACGGGGCCTCCGGGGCCGGCGATCTCGAACGTGATCCGTTCGAGCGGGATCCCCAGCTCCCGGGCCAGGATCTCGTCGACGGGATAGAGCTCCTGGAGCCAGCGGCCGGGTTCGGCGTAGGTGCGCTTGGGGCGGCTGAAATCCTCGCGCTCCGCGGCGAAGCGGACGGTCAGGCTCCCGACCCCCTTGCCCTTGAGGGACGGCAACACGCTCTCGACGAGCCAGAAGTAGCCGGGCTTGTAGGCGGACAGGACCTCGACCCGCGCCGCCGGGAATCCGGACGCTTCGAGCCAGGCCTTGAGCTCGCCCCGGACCCTGTTCCGGACAGCGGGCGATTCGCTGACCCCGAGGCTGACCTCGACCGCGCCGCCCTTGCCCGCCGCGTCGACGAGCGCCTTGAGCTTGTCCTTGAGCAGGCCCTTGGCGTCGTCGACCTCCCAGGTGAAGGACTTTGCTCTCTCGAAGACGGTCCGGCCGGTCTTGAGCGACGAGACCGTGATCGAAACCGGCGCGTTCCCGGCGGCGGCGCGCAAAGCGCTCTTGACCGCTTGCTCGAAAGGCGCGTTCGGCCCGGGGAGGACGAGTTCGGCGTCAACGGACTCGAGGTCGCGGCCTTTGATCTCCGCGGCGGTCTTCTCGGCGGCGCTCATGAAGAAGGCTTCGGCGGCGCCCTTCTCGCCGGCCAAGAGCCTGTCGACGTCCGCGGCCAGGTCGGCCAGTTGAGGATGGCCTTCGCCGTAGCCGGCGAAATGCGGGAAAGTCCGTGCGAGATAGGACAGCGTCCGTTCGAGCCCGTCGGCGTCGGCGCCGTGAACGACCAGGGCCGAGGACTTGCCGAACGCCTTGGGGACGATCCTGAGCATCCCCGAGCCGGCCTCGAGCGCCGGGAGCTTGAGCTTGCCGGTCTTGACCAGGTCGCAGGTCAGGGTGTTGCCGCCGACGAGGATGGGGGCGGAGAGCGACTTGCGGCTCTCGACTTCGGAATCGAGCTGGATGACAGGGAAGGAGGCCCCGGCCGTGCCCAGGACGAGCCGGCTGGCGAGATCCGCCAGGCCCAGTCCCGCCAGGTCTTTAGGGGCGACGGCCACGGCGTCCAGGGAGTCCGGGATCCCGTCGCGGTCCTGGTCGGCGTAAACGCCCCGGTTCGAAAAGAGGCCGAGAAGATCGAACTCTTTGCCCGCGGCGTCGGCGCCGGGCCTTTCCTTGAATCCGGGCGTGAGGAGCCTTTTCGTCGCGCCCGTCCTGGAGAGCGTGATCTTCGAGCGCGCGGAGCCGTAGCTGAGCTCGAATGTCAAGGCGGCGCAGGCGGGATAGGAGAGGACCGCGGTCCGGTCCCCACGACGCTGGTCGGCCGCGAGCGCGAGGAGGGCCTCGTACGCTTTGAGGCGGTCGGAGTCCGCGGCCAAATGGACCTCGACCGCGAGGTCACGGATCTGACCTTGATCGAGGGCCAGGGCCTTGAGGCCGTCGGAGACGACTGCCGCCGCGGGGAATTCATAAAGGGCCTCGCGGACGATCGTCTTTTGCAGCCGGATGCCCGCCGCGGCCAGGAACGACTCGATGTCCTTTTCGAGGCTCTCGTAGGTCGCCCCGGTCTCACGCCCCCAGATCTCCCAGAAATAAGGCCAGCGGAGGAAAAAGGCGCGCCCGGTCTTGAGCAGGGCCTCGTCGGAACCGCCGATGCAGGCGATCCCCGTCCGGCCCTTCCGGGAGACGAGGAAGACCCGGCCCTGGTTCGGGCCGAGGGATGCGGGATCGACGCCCCCCTCCTTCAGGGCCTCGCGCACTCCGCCGAGGTTCGCCCCGATGAGGATCTGAAAGGGGAGGGACGGATCTCCGGAGACTTCGGATTCATGCCGGACGAGTCCGAACTCGACGGCCAGGCTCTCGAAGTTGGCCCGCGCCGCGATATCGGCGGCCAGGGCCAGCTCGCCGGCGGTCGGCTTGTCGGGGATGATGACTGTCAGGGCCGGCTTTTCCGGGAAGCCGTCGCCGTCGAGGTCGAGGACGGCCCGGCCCGGGACGAAGATCCTGGACAGGCTGTCGACGTCGGTCCAGGCCGCCTGGGCCAGGACGAATGCCGCGCACGCGGCCAGAAGCGCACGTTTCATGATCGCTCTCCGGCTTGGATTCTAGAGGGATTCTATCACACGGGCGCAGAGAAAGATCGCAGCAAAAGCCAGATCTCGCTCATAAGGACTTCCCGGCTCGGGGCGTGCCGCTTCGTCGGGTCGCGGAGGCCCCTCGGGGATCATCTCCGTTCGCTGCGGTGATTCTTCACGCCGGTCCGTTCGCCGGACTCGGCCGGCAGGGAGCGAAGCCTTGGAAGCGACCATCAGAAGCGCGACGGAACAGCTCGGAGGAGCGCTTCTGGGAAATATTTTGGAAATCCTCTTCTAAGATGTTTATCAGAATCACGGCTTCGAGTGCTCAGCCATGATTCTGAGGTCCGCTCCCAAGAGTTCGCTACCCGCTGGCGGTTTCCCCTGAAACTGCCCTCGTCCGGCTCCTGCCCGTCTAAATCACCGCTTATGCTCACTCCGACGATGCCCCTCTGGGCCTATACGCGCCCTCTTGCACATCTCCCTTTCACAACCGTCCTAATCGCTCAATCAGCTCTCAACCAATGGACTATATCAGCGGGCAATTGAGATTGCCGGATAACGGGAATAGAATGAGCCCAAATCGCACAAACGCACGAGGAGCGGTCGATGAAGATACCCGAAAGAACCACAAAGGAAAGCCGGATCCCGATCATTGGGCTTACCCTCGCGCTTGTTCTTGGATTGTCTTGCGGCAAGGGCGGGCCGGCGGCCGGGGCGCCGAAGAACGAGGCGGCCAAGGTCAGGATCGGGAAGGCGGCGATCAGCGTCCGATACGACGGCGGGGACATTTTCGCAGGCCAGATCCGGGCGGGAGAGGCGGGGTTCGAGGTCAC
>JBAVUQ010000140.1:0-8067 GCA_049696855.1 Candidatus Aminicenantales bacterium | reverse complement strand
TGACCATCCTGGCCTTTTTCGCCGATCTTGGCAACGGGCTCTTCTACGGCCTGACGCGCTACTTCCACTGGGGCGGCGGGGACCTCGCCCGGGCCACGTTCGAGTTCGGGACCTCCTACATCGCCGGGGCGGGGTTGCTCAACTTCCTCATCGCCCTCGACGCCTTCGACATCGGGACGGGAAAGAAATCATGATCTTCGAGAGCCACCTCCTGTCGATGGTCGTTTACGCGTTCTGCGTCGCGCTCGTCCTGGCCCTCATCCGGCGCACGGACCTCAAGGGCCGCATCCGCTACGGCTTGCTCCTGTTCGCCGTCATGACGGCCGGCGCCCTGGCCTTCGGCTGGCTGATGTTCCTGTTCATCAAGAAATAGACGGCCGCCCCGCGGCCCCGCCGGCAGCGACGCCAACACGATGATCGAGCTCTTTCATATCTGGAAACAGTACCAGAAACCGTACTGGGCCCTGTCCGACGTCACCCTGCAGATCAACGACGGCGACTTCTATTTCATCACCGGGCCGAGCGGCTCGGGCAAGACGACGCTCCTCCGGACGATCTTCCGCGAGGTGCCGCCGACCGAGGGCCAGATCCTCATCAACGGCGTCAACATCCTCAAGATCCATGACAGCCGGATCTACACGCTGAGGCGGAAGATGGGCATCGTCTTTCAGGATTTCCGGCTGATGTTCCACCGGACGGTCTTCGACAACGTCGCCGTGCCGCTCCAGGTCGTCGGCGTCAGCCACAAGGAGATCCGGCGACGCGTCTTCGGCACGCTCCAGAAGGTCAACCTCCACCAGAAGATGTGGGAGCTGCCGGCGCACCTGTCCTACGGCGAGCAGCAGCGGGTGGCCATCGCCCGGGCCGTCGTCAACAACCCCGAGATCATCCTGGCCGACGAGCCGACCGGCAACCTCGACCCGGAGCTGGCCTTCGAGATCGTCAGCCTGTTCAAGGAGTTCAACAAGCAGGGCGCGACGGTCATCATCGGCAGCCACGACCGCGAGCTCATCCGCCATTTCGGCGACAACATCCTGTTCCTCCAGAAGGGCAAGATCGTCGGGAAGGAAGCGCACGCGTGATCGAAAAGGTGAAGTTCTTCCTGAACGTCACGGGCAACAACCTGTGGCAGTTCCGGACGCGGAACCTCTTCTCGGTGACTATCATCTGCCTGTCCTTTCTCACGGTCGGCATCTTCATGTCGCTCGCCAACAACCTGCGGGCCACGGCCCGGCAGCTCTCGAGCAACATGAGCGTGGCTTTCTATCTCGATCCGGGCTTGTCCCCCGCCGCCGTGGACGCGATCCGCCGGGAGATCGCGAGGCCGGCGTTCGTCGAAGGCGTCAAGCTGGTGACACCGGAGGAAGCCCTGGAGAGGTTCCGCAAGAGCTTCCCTGAGCTCGCCGACATCGTGGCCGGACTCAAGGGCAATCCCTTCCCGCCGTCCCTGGAGCTGCGGGTGAACGCCAAGGCCTCGGCCTCGAAGGAGGTCATCGCTTTCGTCGAGGGCATGAAGAAGCGCCCGGGGGTCAGCGACGTTCTTTTCAATCAGGATTGGGTCGAGAAGATGCAGGGCTTCAGCCGGCTGGCCGGGGCCATCGGGGCCTTCCTCGGGGGGATCCTCATCCTGACCTCGTTCTTCATCATCTCCAACGTCGTCAAGCTCAACGTCTTCGCCCGGAAGAACGAGATCGAGATCCTGCGGATGGTCGGCGCGACGAACCTGTTCATCCGCATCCCGTTCTGGCTCGAGGGCATCACCCTGGGCCTCCTCGGAAGTCTCCTGTCCCTGGTTCTGCTGTTCATCGTCATCAGCCTCTTCCCGGTCTATCTCGGCGCGTCCCTGGGCGCGCTCCAGGAGCTCCTCCGCTTCCGCTATCCCGATCTGGTCCAGGCGGTCGCCCTTCTGGCCGGCGGCGCGGCGACGGGGTTCATCGGCAGCGCCACCTCGGTCTCCAAATTCTTGAAAGTCTAAGAAGGGGTCAAACCTTAATTCTTATACTTTTCGGTGCGAGTCGCTTTGCTGCGACGACAGAAGAAGCTGAAAAGTATAAGAATTAAGGTTTGACCCCCTCTTGTCTGACCCGCTTCTCTTTGTTAGAATCAACTCAAATGGCATCGCTCGGGCACTGGCTTAGGGAAGAGCGCGAGGCGCGCAGCATCTCCCTCGAGGAGATCGCCGCGGCCACGAAGATCGTCCCCCGCTACCTCGAAGCCCTGGAAAACGACCATTTGGACGTGATGCCCGGCGGATTTTTCATCAAGGGGATCATCCGAACCTATGCCTACGCCATCGGGCTCGATCCGGAAGAGGTCCTGGGCCGGTACAAGGCGGCCGGTTTGCTCACCGCCGGGCCGGAACATGGTCGGAGCATCGTCGCCAAGCCCGCCGAGGTCATGCTACCGCAGATCGAGCCGGCCCCCCCGGCCGTCGTCCCGGAGGCCCCCGCCGAGCCGATCGTTCCGTCCGAGCCCGCTCCGGTTCCCGTCCGGAAGGCTGAATCCGCTCTGCTCTTCGAAGAAGCCTCCAAGCCCGAGGAGCCGTTGGGCGCCCGCAAGCGATTCGTTGCCTGGATGTGGCGGGGCTTGGCCGTCGTGGCCATCGGCTGTGCCGCTTTTTTCGTCCTGCGGTCGACCCTGAGTCGCCCCCGCCCTCCCCGGCCCCAACCTTCGACCGTGGTCGGACAGTCTGTCCTCCCGCCGGCGCAGAAGGCCGAGCCCGAGACAGCGCCCGGGACGGCGCCCACGTCTGTGCCCGCGTCTGAGGCCGCCTCGCAGCCCGCCCCGAAGCCCCAGGCTCCCCCCGTCGCCGGGGAGGTCTGGAAAGGCGTCACCATCGAGATCGTCTTCCAAGCCGACACCTGGATCCAGGTCTATACCGACGGCGATCTCAAGATCAACGGTCTGTTTCCGGCCGGCGCCACGGCCCGGGCCCAGGCGGACGAGAAGGTGCTCATCCACACCGGCAACGCCGGAGGATTCACCTTCCGCCTGAATGGCCGGCCGGCCAAATCCCTCGGGCGCTCCGGACAGGTCCTGACGGACATCAAGATCACGCCGGAAAATCTCAAGGATTTCCTCGAGGGCCCGTCGCCCGGCCTGCCCGCCGGCTGACGCGTCCCGCCCATGCTCTCGAGCGTCTGATCCATGCCCACCGACCAGGCCGAAGCCATCGTCCTGCGGACGTCGAACATCGGCGACCAGGACAAGATCGCCGTTTTTTTCTGCCGCGAAAAAGGCATCGTCCGGGGCGTGGCCAAAGGCGCGCGCAAGTTCGGCAACCGCTTCGGCAGCAGCCTCGAGCCCCTGTCCGTCGTGCGCGTGTTCTACTACGAGAAGGAGCGGCGCGACCTGGTCACGGTCTCCGGCTGCGACCTCATCGAGTCGTTCTTCGAGATCCAGGCCGAACCGGCGACCGCCTTCCTCCTGACCTACTTCGGCGAACTCGTCGAGGAGTTCGCCCCGGCGCGGGCCCGCGAGGAGGTCCTCTACCGGCTCCTCCTTTCGGTCCTCCGCTGTCTCAAGGCGGGCGGCGAGCGGGAGTTCGCGGCGGCCTACTTCGAAGCCTGGTTCCTGCAGGCCAACGGCCTCCTGCCCGACCTGGCCGCCTGCGAGAGATGCCGCAAACCCCTCGCGCGGGGCTGGCTGGCCCCCAGGAGGGACGGCGCGTACTGCCCGGATTGCGCCCCGGTCAAGAAGGACGAGCTGCCGCCCAAGATCCAGGACTTCCTGCGCTGGGTCCGCAAGAACCCGCCGCCCGGGGCGTGCGCCCCGCCGTTCGCGGCCGACGAGATCGCCGGGATCCGGAGGACGCTGCAGGCCCAGATCGTCTACCACATGGAGCGGGAGCCGCGGAGCCTGCATTTCCTCAAGACGAAGTGACCCCGATTTGCTATAATTGGGGAACAAAATCGAAGAACGGACGGTTATATGATTGCGGTTCGGGATCGACAGAGGAGGCTTCATTGAAAAAAGTCGGGCTCATCTTCGCTCTTCTCACCCTCGCGCTTTCCCTGCCGGCCCAGATCCGAACGGGTGAAATCCAGGGCAAGGCCGTCAACAAGGAGGGCCTGCCCCTCTCCGGCGTCAAGGTCACCCTGTCGCGCCCCCAGGCCGCCAATCAAAAGGCGGTCACGGGCCGTTCGGGCGTCTTCCGCTTCCCGGCAGTCTTTCCGGCCTCCGATTACAGCCTCAAGGCCGAGCTCCCCGACTTCAAGACGATCGACCGCGCGGGCGTCGTCGTCGCGCTCGGCGGCCGCGTCTCGGTCAACCTCGTCCTCGAGCCCGGCAAGCCCGAGGAGCTGGTCAGGGTGACAACCCCCACGCCGTCGATCGACCGGACGAGGTTCACGGCCGGGGCGTCGTTCGACTGGACCGAGCTCCAGACCCTGCCGACGGCCCGCGACCCCTGGGTCATCGTCCAGCTCGTCCCCGGGGTCATGCTCGACCGTGAAAACGTCGGAGGCAACGAATCGAGCGAGCAGTCCCATTTCGTCACACGCGGAGACAACACGAACGGCATCGACAACACCTGGGTCGTCGACGGCGTCGACGTCAGCGACCCCGTCACCCTCGGCATGTCCGACGTTTATTTCGACTTCGATGCGATCGACGTCATTTCGGTCACGACCGGCGGCGCCGCCGACGTCACGCAGCAGACGGGCGGCATCGCCGTGAACCTCCTGACCCGCCGCGGCGGCAACAAGATCGCCGCCACGGCCCGCTTCTTCCTGACCGATCACGCTTTCCAGAGCGACAACATGACCGCGACCCTCCGGTCGGAGGGCGTGACCGACACCAACAAGATCCAGCAGATCCGGGACTTCGGGGCCAGCGTCGGCGGCCCTGTCCTCAAGGACCGGGTCTGGTTCTGGCTCGCCTACGGGGTCCAGGACCTTTTCTCCTATACGATCTACGATATCGAGGACCGGGCCCTGTTCAGCAACTACAACTTCAAGCTCAACGCGGCCCCCTTCGCGGGGAACCGTTTCGAGGCGCTCTACACGACGAGCTCGAAGGAAAGGTTCGGCGTCAACGCCGACCCGGCCAAGCCCGAGGGCGACCACCAGTCCGGCCGCTTCAGCCTGGGCAACCCGATCTTCAAGCTCCAGGACGAGCAGGTCATCGGGAACTCCCTCTACCTTTCGGCGAAATTGACCTGGACGAACACGGGCACGACGACCAAGCCCATGGTCGACGAGAACCTGACGACCCCCGTGACCTTCGACGTCGCCGAAGGCGTCTACGTTCCATTCTCGACCCTCTTCGGGCGCTCGTGGGATTACAGCCAGGCGATCCGGAAGAACAAGAACATCCAGGTCGCGGCCACCCTCTTCAAGGACGACCTCCTGGGCATGTCCCACGAGATCAAGGCCGGCCTCGAATTCGCCGACAAGAAGGCCTCGAGCGTATCGGGATTCGCCCAGAACTACGAGGTCTTCCGGAACTTCACCGACCCCCTCATCGACCTCGGCGAGGGGCTCATCGTCCCGCCGGCCGACTGGCAGCGCTTCGTGATGAACCGGGACAACCGCCAGGTCGCCCTGGCCAGCCAGTCCTCCGGTTACATCCAGGACACGATCACGAAAGGCCGGGTCGCCCTGCAGCTGGGACTTCGTTACGACTATCAGAAGCCGTCGCTGGGCGCCACCGGGATCTCCACGGCCCTGGCGAGCTGGGCGAATATCTTCTCATCGGACGCCGTGACCTCCCTGGGCACGTACTTCCCCCCTCTCAGCGTCAACGCGGTCAGCGGCCGGTACCAGTGGAGCACCTGGTCCCCGAGGATCGGGTTCAGCTGGGATATCAAGGGGGACGGCCGGACGGTGCTCAAGCTCGCTCTGTCCCAGTACGGCGACATGCTCCCCGCGGGGGCCAATGTCCCCAGGCCGCTCGGCCTCACCGGAAACATGGCCTTCTGGTGGAACGACACCGACGCCGATTCGCTCGTCGACCGCACCGAGATCTATTGGAAGTACTCGGCCGTCCACGCCGAAACCCCGAACCAGCTCTATGCCCTTTTCACCTCGGAGGGGGTCCTGACCGACGCGGCGACAGCCGCGCTCGCCGGCGGGTTCGAGAGCGACGCCTACCTCGCCGGGAACTTTTCCGGCTTCGACTGGAACAACCGGTCCGCGATCAACTACGACAACCTGACGACCTTCTTCCGCAGCGACGTCGATCCCTCGGCGAAGAACGTCAAGACCTCGCCCCGGACGCGGGAGATCATGCTCAGCCTCGAAAAGGAGCTCCGTCCCGACCTGGCCGCCTCGGTCGGAGCCACCTTCCGGCGCACCGACAACTTCGATTGGGCCAAGCTCTTCTACCCGGCCGATATCTACCCGTCGACGCCGGACCTGGTCATCGACAATACGGGGATTTGGTACGCGATCGCCGGCACCATCCCGGCCACGGTCAAGATCGGAGAAGACACGGTCGCGCTGGGCGACGCCGCCGGCCGGTCCTGGTATCTGCCCATCGCCTCGTTCCCCGGAGACACGCCTTACCGGATGGTCGACAAAAGCTCGTCCTTCCGGACCTACATCGGTCTCGACCTCGCCGTGACCAAGCGGCTGTCCCATCGGTGGTTCATGAACGCCTCGGTCACCCTCCAGGACCAGCGCATCCATTGGGGCGACTCGTTCATCGACCCGACCAACCAGTGGGCCATCGACGGCCGGCCCTATGGCAACTGGAGCGGCGGGGCCGGCGGCAAGGTCCCCGTCCAGATGTACTCGCGCTGGCTGGCCAAGCTCAGCGGCCTCTACCAGCTGCCCTGGGGCTTCGACGTCTCGGCGACCTTCCTCGCCCGGGAGGGCTGGAAGATCCCGAACTACCTTACCCTCGCCTATGCCAACAGCTCCTCCTGGCCGGGGCTCTACCGGGCCAACACCATCTACATCCAGACGACGACCAAGGACAGCCTGCCGGCGTTCAGCAACCTGAGCTTGCGGATCGAAAAGAAGATCGCCCTCGGCGCGGGGCGGATCTACCTCATGGCCGACGTCTTCAACGCGCTGAATTCGGCCGTGGTCAACAGGTCCTACGACGCCTACTTTGGAATCTATTACGTCGACACGGAAGCCTCGGTGGTCAACCCCTTCAACCGGCTGTACAACGAGATCCTCAATCCGAGGGTTTGGCGGTTCGGGATCCGCTTCGAGTTCTGATTAAAAGAATACGGACAGGCCGACGAGGATCCGGTGGATGGTGCCGGTCTCGTCATAAAGAGAGTCGATATCGTCTTTCCAGGTGTAACTCAACAGACGGTACTCGGCGCGAATCGCGGCGATATTGCCGATGAGGAATTTGACGCCGGCGAGTCCGCCAAAGGCCGTGACTTTCTCTCCGCTGCTCCCCTCAACCCAGCCCATGTAGGGGATGCCGTTCCCGAATCCGGCGCTCCCGCCGACGAATGGGACGAGCTTGCCCGAGGTCGTGAAATTATAGGCGAGATTGACCCCGGCGAAGTAGGCCGCATCCCCTTTGTCGTCGCCCATGGGGAGGGTCAAGGTGATTTCGGGTTCGATCTCGAGCCCCTTCCAGGCGAACCAGCCGAAGCGTATCGGGACGTTCAATATGGTAAAGCTGCCGGAATAGCCGTCTCCGTACTCATACTTGACGCTGTAGAAGTTTACAGACGTGCCGAGCTCGAACTTTTTTCCCGGGACGGGCTGGCTCAGTGCGAACGTCGCACCCAGAAAAAGCAGAACGGCCAAAAACACGCATACCTTTTTCATCATGACTCCTTTCACAAAAGACAAGCGTTTCTCATGACTTGGCCCGGATGCTTGAGAATGATTCTTGTCGCCTCGATCTTCACCTCCCCCGACGCGATCTTTCATTTGCACCATTCAGATAACTGCCAGTTATCGCACACAAGTAACAGAACACAAGGGGGTTTGTCAAGCCCCTCCCCTGGATACGGGCCCGGGAGAGGCTATTTCTTGATGGTCGAGATGAAGGCCTCGACCTCGGGGATGCCGCCCTGGAAGATGAGGTAGCCGTTGGAGGGCTCGCGCTCCGTGATCTCGCCGGCGATCGGCGTCAGCATGATCTTGCGCACTT
>JBAVUQ010000139.1:0-6870 GCA_049696855.1 Candidatus Aminicenantales bacterium | reverse complement strand
CCCGCGAGGCCATCCGCGTCGCCGACGAGCTGACCAAGGCCTATGGCTACAACGACTGGGGCGAGTGCTTCACCTTCGCCGACACCAAAGAGGTCTGGCATTTCGAGATCCACGGTCCGGGCAAGGGCAAGAAGGGCGCCGTGTGGGCGGCGGCGCGCGTTCCCGACGGCGAGATCGGGGTCTCGGCCAACGCCGGGCGGATCCGCGAGATCGACCTCTCGAAAAGCGACCGCTTCATGGCCTCGGCCAACGTCACTGCGCTGGCCGAGGAGATGGGCTATTGGTCGAAGACGAGCGGCCGGCCTTTCGAGTTCACCTATGCCTACGATCCGGATTCGCGGACGAGCCTCTACTCCCGGCGCCGTGAGTGGCGGGTCCTGAGCCTGCTCGCGCCGTCGCTCAAGCTCAACCCCGAGTCCGAGAATTATCCCTTTTCGGTCAGGCCCGACAAGAAGGTCAGCGTCGCCGACGTTCTGGCCATCTTCCGGGACACCTACGGCGGGACCGAATACGACATGACCCGGACGCTGACGGCTGTCAACCGGAAGGGCGAGACCGTCAAGAGCCCCGTCGCGACGCCGTTCATGAACGGCGACACGCTGGCCCTCTTCCGCCTGAAGAGGGAGCGGACCATCTGCTCGCCGGCGGCGACCTACCTCCAGATCACGCAGTCGCGCGACTGGCTGCCGGGACCGATCGGCGGCCTGGTCTGGCTCGGCTACGACAACCCGGCGACGACCCCGCACCTGCCTTTCTATATCGGGATCTCCCAGATGCCGGGCTCCTACATGGCCGACGGCCGCTGGGCCTTCAGCCGGGACTGCGCCTGGTGGGCCTACCGGACGGTCAGCCGGCTGGCCAATTTCCGTTTTCCGGAGATGTCCCAGGACATCGAGAAGGTCTGGAAGCCGATCGAGGACAAGGCCTTCGCCGACCAGGCCAGGCTCGAGGAGGAGGCGCTGGCTCTCTACAAGAAGGACCCGAAGAAGGCCCGGGACCTCCTGACGAAGTACTCCCAGGATCTGGCCGACAAAGCCGTCGCGGCCTACTGGAAGCTCGGCGAAGATCTCTGGCTCAAGTATTCCGGGACCTTCTGAGTTGACCATATTCGGCCTGCACGTCCTCGATTTCACGATCGTCCTCGTCTTCATCCTGGTCGTGCTCTGGCTCGGCTGGCGGGCCTCGCGCCGGACGAAGACGACCGAGGACTTCTACGTCGCCGGCCGGCGGCTGGGCAAGTTCTACCAGTTCTTCCTCAACCTCGGCACCTCGACCAATGCCGACCAGGCCATCGTCGTCTCCCGCGAGGTCTATCGCCAGGGCGTCGGCGGGATGTGGATCCAGTATCTCGTCCTCTTCCTGACGCCGTTCTACTGGTTCACCACGGCCTTCTTCCGCCGCATCCGGCTGGTGACGATCGGTGATTTTTTCACCGAGCGGTTCAAGAGCCGCTTCCTGGGCGCCGCCTTCGCCGTCTTCACGCTGTTCATGGCCTTCCTCGGCAACGGCGTCGGCTACATGGTCGCGGCCAAGACCATGATGGCCCTGACCCCCAAGCCCGCCGTGAAATACACGGTTGCGGAGCGGCAGAGCGTCGACCTGTTCAACGAATACCGCGCTCTCCAGACGAAGGCGGACACGAGCGGGCTCGATCCGGTCCAGGCGGCGCGCCTGGCCGAGCTCGGCGAGCGGCAGAAAAAGGGCGAGCTCAAGGCCTTCATCTCCTATACCGATTCCGTCTCGATCTACCTCATCTACACGGTCATCGTCGCGATCTACACGATGATGGGCGGCTTCTTCGCCGCGGCCATCACCGACGTTATCCAGGGGTTCCTGCTGACGACGTTCTCGCTGATGCTCATTCCCATCGCCCTGCACCGCATCGGCGGGTTCGCGGGCCTCCATGCCGCGGTCCCGGACTTCATGTTCAAGCTCTTCGGGTCGGCGGCGACGAGCGAGTACGCCTGGTACACGATCCTGGCCATGGTCCTGGCCAACCTCGTCTCCATCATCGCCGTGGCCACGGGCATGCAGACGGCCGGCTCGGCCAAGAACGAGATGACCGCCCGCGTCGGCATGATCGGGGGCATGTTCTTCAAGCGCTTCATCATGATCTTCTGGGCCCTGACCGGGCTCCTGGCCATCGCCCTCTACTCGGGCCAGCTCCACGACCCCGACCTCATCTGGGGCCACATGACCATGGACCTGCTGTTCCCGGGCGCGATCGGGCTGATGATGGCCGGGGTGCTGTCGGCCAAGATGTCGAGCCTGGCCGGGTCAAGCGTCTCGTATTCGGCCCTGTTCATCCGCAATCTCTACCAGCCCTTCGTCAAGCCCAAGTCGGACCGCCACCTGATCAACGTCGGGCGCGTCGCCATCGGCGCCACCCTGCTCGGCGGCGTCGGCGTGGCCCTTTTCATCGGCAACCTGCTCGACATGTTCAAATACTTCATCTCGCTCCCGGCCATCTTCGGCGCGGCGATCTGGCTCGGCTTCCTGTGGAGGCGGGTGACGCGATCCGCCGTCATCGCCCAGGTCTTCATCTGCTTCGCCATCTACGCCTTCATCCCCAACGTGTTCCAATCGCTCGAGTGGGCGCGGACGAAGCCGGGCTTCCTGCGCGAGACCCGGGCCCAGACGGTCCTCATCACGACCCAGGCCGTCCGCGAGGACGTCGTGGCCGGGCGCGCGGCCCAAGTCGGCCAGGTCATCCGCAAAGAGCACGCGAATCCGCCCCAGGGCATCTTTTACGAGAAGGTCGCTCTGAGCGATCCCACAGACCCCTCGTCCGCAAAGGTCGGGATCGGCCGGTTTCACGCCGAGCTCTGGGTGCTGAGCTGGCTCGGGATCGATTTCGCCGGCTTTTCCAAGGCCCAGCTGAGCGCCGTCCGGTTCGGCTTCGACGCCGTGTTCCCGTTCGTCCTGCTCTTCCTGCTCAGCGCCTTCACCAGGCCCGTGCCCAAGGCGGACCTGGACCGTTTCTTCGCCAGGGTCCACACGCCGGTCCAGCCGACGGCCGAGGGGGAGGAGCGGGCCCTGCGCCACGCCGTCGAACACTACGAGGAGATCGAGGCCCGCAAGCTCAGGCCCGGCTCGAACTGGGAGATCATGAAGCCGAAGCTCATCGACCTCCTCGGCTTCGGCGGCTGCTGGCTGCTCGTCGGCGTCATCATCTTCCTCCTCTGGCTGATGGTGAACATCCGATGAGGGACATCCGCGACCTGACGCTCGTCGAGCTGCGGGCGGAGCTCGAGGCGATGGGGGAGAGGCCATTCCGGGCGGGCCAGATCTTCGATTGGCTCTATAAGAAAAGAGCGGGCCGATTCGAGGACTTTACCAGCCTGCCGAAACCGCTGCGGGAGAAGCTCGCCTCTAAGTTCGCCTTTGGGGCGCTCGAGCTCGCCGACAAGCGCTCATCGCCCGACGGGACGACCAAGTTCCTCTTCCGGCTCCGCGACGGCGAGCACATCGAGACCGTCCTCATCCCGGCCGGGGGCCGCCTGACCGTTTGCCTCTCGACCCAGGTCGGCTGCAAGTTCGCTTGCGCCTTCTGCGCCAGCGGCCGCCACGGCTTCAAGCGGAACCTTGCCCCGTCCGAGATCATCGGCCAGGCCCTTTTCATCGAGCGCGCCCTCGGCCGCGGCTTGACCAACTACGTTTTCATGGGCATGGGCGAGCCCCTCGACAATTGGACCAACGTCGAGAAAGCCATCCGCATCATGAACGCCTCCGAAGGGCTGGCCGTCGCCGCCCGGCGGATCACCGTTTCGACGGCGGGCTTCGTCGACGCTTTCAAGCGGCTCGAGGCGCTCGACCTCCAGATCAATGTCTCGATCTCGCTCCACGCCGTCACCGACCGGCTTCGGGACAGGCTCATGCCCATCAACCGCCGCTTCCCGCTCGAGCGGGTCGTGGACGCGGCCGAAGCCTACATCCGGTCCGGCGGACGGATGATCACCCTCGAGTACATCCTTATCCGGGGGCTCAATGATTCGCTCGACGATGCCGACGGCCTGGCCGCGATCGCACGGCGGCTCCGGGCCAAGGTCAACCTGATCGCCTACAGCCCCATCGAGCGAGCCGGCTTCGCGACGCCGACCGAGGCCGACGTGGCCCGGTTCAGGCGTTGGCTCGAGGAGCGCAAGGTCGGCACGACCGTGCGCCTGTCGAAAGGCGCCGATATCGCCGCCGCCTGCGGCCAGCTGGCCGGACGGTTCAAGGACAAAGCCGAAGGCCGGAGCACAGGCTGAGACCGGCCAGGAGCCAGACCATGAAAAGATATCCCGCTTGCGCCTCGAGGCTCGCCCTCCCGTTCCTGTTGGCCGCCCTGTCCTTCGCCAGGCCGCCCGCTCAGCCGGTCTCACCCGAAGCCCAGCGGTTTTTCCCCAAGGCCGACCTGATGAGGATCGGCGTCTATTACTACCCCGAGCAGTGGCCCGAGTCGCAATGGGCGCGGGACTTCAAGAAGATGGCCGACCTCGGCTTCGAGTTCACCCACTTCGGGGAATTCGCCTGGGCCTTCTTCGAGCCTTCCGACGGCACTTTCGATTTCGCCTGGCTCGACCGGGCCGTCGACCTGGCCGCCCGCGCCGGGCTCAAAGTCATCCTGTGCACCCCGACGCCCTGTCCGCCGGCCTGGCTCGGGGAGAAATTCCCGGAGATCTACCTTGTCCGCGGGGACGGCCGTCGCCTGGAGCACGGCACGCGCGGCAACGGGTCGCTCGCGAACGACGTCTTCATCCGCTACACGAAGAGGATCGTGGCCGAGCTCGGCCGCCGCTACGGTCAGGACCCGCGCGTCTGGGGCTGGCAGCTCGACAACGAGCCCTCCGGCCCGCCCGACTATAGCCCCTCGGCCCGGCTCAAGTTCCAGGCCTGGCTCGAGCGCACGTACGGCACGGTCGAAAAGATGAACGCGGCCTGGGGCGGCAATTTCTGGAGCACCAAATATGATTCCTTCGCCCAGGTCCTCATCCCCAACGAGGGCCTCTTCGGCGAGGACGCCCTGAGCCCCCACGCCGTCCTCGATTTCCGCCGCTTCACGGCCGACACGCAGGCCGATTATCTCCACCTCCAATACGACCTGCTCCGCGGACTCGCGCGCCCTGGGCAGTGGATCACGACCAACTACACGAGCGTCACCGACGGGGCCGACCCGCGGCGGACCGACAAGCTCGATTTTATCTCCTTCACCGTGTATCCCGTGCGCGGGGAGCGGAACCTGGGCGAGCTCGGATTCCGTCTGGGCAACCCCTGGCGGCTGGCCATGGCCGCCGATTACTACCGGTCAGTCAAGGGCGTCACGGGCGTCATGGAGCTCCAGCCGGGACAGGTCAATTGGGCCAAGACGAATCCCCAGCCCGAGCCCGGGGCCGTCCGCATATGGCTGTGGCACGCGTTCGGCGGCGGACTCTCGTTCGCCTGCACCTACCGCTTCCGCCAGCCGCTCTACGGCAGCGAGCTCTATCACGCCGGGATCGTCGGCCCGGACGGCGTCACGCCGTCGCCGGGAGGCCTCGAATTCGCCCGGGTCATCTCCGAAATGAAGCAGATCCGCAGGCTCTACGACCCGGCCGCCAGGATGCCGGAGCGCCTCGCCGCGCGGCGGACGGCCTTCCTCTGGAGCCACGACGTCATGTGGGACCTCGAGATCCATAAGCAGACCGAGCTTTGGAGCACCTGGGACCACCGCTTCAAGCTCATGGCCGCGATCAAGGCGGCCGGCGCGCCGCTCGACTACGTCGGCGAGGCCGACGATTTTTCAGCCTACCCTTTCCTTGCGGCCCCGGCTTATCAGCTCGTCGACGAGGCCCTCGTCGCGAAGTGGACGCGGTACGTCGAGAGCGGAGGACACCTCATCCTGACCTGCCGGACGGGGCAAAAGACGAAGAGCGGCCAGCTCCCGGAGAGGCCCTGGGCCGGGCTCGTCGCGCCGCTCATCGGAGCCGAGGTCGAGCTCTTCGATTGTCTGCTCGCGGATGACAGGGGAGCCGTCCGGATGGGCGGGAAGGGCTATGCCTGGAATACGTGGGCGGATGTCCTCAAGCCCGCCGAGGGAACGGAGACGCTCGCGGTCTACGCCGATCAGTTCTATGCCGGCAAACCCGCCGTCGTGACCCGCAGGCTCGGCCGCGGCACCGTGACCTATATCGGGGCCGAGACCATCGACGGATCGCTCGAACGGGACGTTGTCCACTTCGTTTACGAGAGGGCCGGGGCCGGACCCGCGTCCTATCCGCCGGGTGTCTACGTCGAGTGGCGCGACGGCTTCTTTGTCGCGGTGAACTATTCGTCGCGGCCCTTCGCCGTCCCGACCGAGCCGGGCGCCAGGATCGTCCTCGGAACGAACCCCCTCCGTCCCGCCGACGTCCTCATATGGCGATGATCTCGGGCTTGCGCGAGGCGAGGACGGCCAGGGTCTCGATGTGCGGAGTGTGGGGGAAGAAATCGTAGACGCGGACATCGACGAGGTCGTAGCCCTCGAGGAATCCTTTGAGGTCTCTGGCCAGCGTCGTTGGGTTGCAGGAGAGATAGATGATCCGCGGCACCGGATCGTCGACGAGCTCGCTCACGATCCCCGGATCGACGCCACGGCGCGGCGGGTCGAGGATGACGACCGCCGGCTCGCGCTCCAGGATCTCCGGCAGCCACTCCTCGGCCGTGCCCTCGCAGACGGCGAAGTTGCCGATGCCGTTGAGGGCCAGGTTCTTCTTCAGGAAGGCGACGTTGCCCGCCTCCGGCTCGACGCCGAACACCTCCCGGGACCGCTTGGCCAGGAAAAGGCCGAACGTCCCCAGCCCGCAATAAAGGTCGGCGATCGTCGCCTCGCTCGTCGGTCCGGCCGCGGCGGCCACATCCTCGAAGACGCGC
>JBAVUQ010000138.1:0-2028 GCA_049696855.1 Candidatus Aminicenantales bacterium | reverse complement strand
CGGATCTCGCCCCGCAGGTGCTCTTCGGTCGTCTGAAGCTCGGCCATGATGGCTTTATGCTCTTCGAGGAATCCCCGGACCTGGGCGAACTCCTGGTTGACGGCTTCGATCCGCTTCTGCGCTTCCTCTTTTTCCCGGTTGATCGTCTCGACGAGGGACTGTTCGACCTCGCTTTTTTGGGCCGAGAAGATCTCGCTGACGCGCTTTTCGATGTCGTCGAGGATGTTCGCCTTTTCGAGACAGGTTTCGACGTTGGGACTCATGGGTGCTCTCCTTAAGCTGGGATGGGCGTCGGCGCGCCCTGGCCCTTTCCGTAAAGATGGTTGATGAGAACCAGGACGCCCGTCGGAATGCCGTGCTCGAATTCGACCCCCATTTCGTAGAGGCCGTCCTCGACCATGCGGATCCAGCGAACGTCGCCCCGGGCCTTGACGATCTGTTTGGATTTGGACAGGTAAAGGGTCATGCGGAGCGAGACGCCGATATCGAAGCACCGATCGGTGACGATCCGCGCGCCGCCGAGGGAGATGTCCTTGGTCAGGGCGTTGACGATATGAGGGTCATCCGCGGGTGTGGGACCGGGCAGCTCGATGGCCACCCGGTTCTCTTCGGCGATCCGCTTGTCTTTTCTGTTCTCGCGCATGGCGCTCATGTTTCGGCCCGCTCACTCCAATGGGTCTGGCGATTGCGACTACGGTCCGATAATAAACCGGCCAAAAAGAGCGTCCATCGCCGCCGGGGGTGAAAGGGGGGGGGATTATGAATCCCCCCCCTGACATCATAAGAGAGGGCCCCCCGGCGGGACGGAAAGCAGATCGGAAGCGGCGGGTCAGAGGACCGGAACGAACGAAGCCGCGCGGGCGGGCGCGGGCCGGCTGCCCTTGACGAAGATGGCCATGCGGACATATTGCCGGTCGGTCGGGTCCAAGGGCGCTTCGCCTTCGTAGTCGTGCCAGCGGTCGACGAATTCGGCGCGCGGGATCTTGCCCCGGGCGCCGAGGAGGGAGGGGTCCTCGAAATACAGGTTCGCGGCGTCCATGGCCAGGAGGACCATGTAGTGGCCGTCGTCCCAGGTCTCCGTCCAGGGGACGTCGGTGCGTTCGCGCCAGGCCTGGAGATCGACGATGACGGTCGTCCCGCCGGCGAGCGCGCGCTCCAGGTCGGCGAGGTCGAGCCCTTCACGAAGCTCCGCCGAGAGGCCGAATTCACGGGCGACGCGGAGGATGTCGAGAGGGTGGGTGCCCGCCTGGGGGGTGCTTTTCAGGCGGGCGGCGAGACGGTCCTCGCGCTCGTCGGTCCCCCAGTAGGAGAGAACCGCCTGGAGCGCGGCCGCTCCGCAGGTGTAGTCCGTGCTCTGACGGACATCGGGGATGGCGTCGAAGGGGGACGGAGAGGGGGAGGCAGACGGCGGGGCGGGAATGCCGTTGATCCCCGGAACGGGCAGGAATGTCCCGGCGAGCCAGCCCGCGGCGACGGCGAGAATGAAAAAGGCGGCTTTCTTCATCAATGACCCCTGTTTTCGAGAAGTTCGAGGACGTTTTCGGGCGAGGCGGCGAGGACCTCGGCGCCGTTCGAGAGAAGCTCCTCGGCCGTGCGGAATCCCCAGAGGGCGCCGACCGCGAATAGGCCCGCCGCCCGCGCCGTCCGCATGTCGATCGACGTGTCCCCGACAAAGGCGCACTGAGCGGGGGCGATGCCGAGCCCGGCCGCGATGGCCAGGGCCGGCGCCGGGTCGGGCTTGAGCGGGACGTCGGGAAGGGCGCCGCGGACGATGTCGAAACGGTGAGCGGGCAGGAGGTCCGTGATCATCAGCTCGGTGAACCTCTGGGCCTTGTTCGAGAGGACGGCGGTTTTGACGCCGCGCCGGGCCAGCCCGCCGAGAAGCTCGGGCACGCCGGCGTAGGGGCGGCTGTGAACGCGCCAGCAGCTCTCGTACTCGAGGCGATAATCCCGGATGATGGCGGCCATCTCGGCGTCGCCGGGAGCGGGGAGGCCGCGGGCCGCGAAGGCCTTCCGGACCAGCTCTTC
>JBAVUQ010000137.1:0-5255 GCA_049696855.1 Candidatus Aminicenantales bacterium | reverse complement strand
CCTGGGGACAGCCCTCGCACCAGGCGGTCCGGCGCTTGGCCGGAAAGGTCGCGGGGATCGCGTCTTTGATAATATGGAAGCCGCAGCCTTCGAAGAAATCGGGGATGATCGTCGCCAGGTGGACGTCCCCGGGCGCCTCGGCCATCAGGGCCTCAACCAGGGCCCGGCCGACGCCCTTGCCCTGGAACCGGGGATCCACCCCGAGGGCGCAGAGCTCGAGGCAATCGGGGTGTGTCTTGAGGGCCACGACGCCGACGATCCCGCCCGCCTCCTCGGCGATCCACAGGGGATCCGAACCCATTCCGGGATAGTCCAGGCCGAGCTTCCGGGCGATCGCGATAGCGGGAGCGGCTTCCCCCGGTTTGATTTTGCGGACCTGCATTTCCGGCCATTATACCACGCCCGCGTCCCGCCTCGAAGAGGCCGGGATGACCTTGACAGGATCACTGACGGGCAGTAAGATTCCCCCCGTGTTCGCGGGCAACGGAGATTATTGGCAACCGTATCCCTCGCCTGCGGCCAAAAAAGCCCGATCCTTCGCCCGTGGTGGACCATGCGTCTTCTGATCATCAATCCCGGTTCGACATCGACCAAGATCGCCGTTTACGAGGACGAGCGCGAAGTCTTGTCCGAGAACATCCCGCATTCCGCCGAAGAGCTGGCGCCGTTCAACAAGATCGTGGACCAGAAGGGATTTCGGAAGGACATCGTGCTCAGGACGCTCAGGGCCAAGAGCGTCGAGCCGGCGGGACTGGCGGCGGTCGTCGGCCGGGGGGGGCTCCTCAATCCCATCCCGAGCGGCGTTTACCGGGTCAACGAGAAGATGCTCGAGGATCTCAACGCGGGGGTCCAGGGAGAGCACGCTTCGAACCTGGGCGGCCTGATCGCCGACGAGATCGCCCGCCCCCTGGGCATCCCGGCCTTCATCGTCGACCCTGTCGTCGTGGACGAGCTCGACGATTGGGCCCGTTTGAGCGGCGTCCCGGAGATCCGGCGCCGCAGCATCTTTCACGCCCTGAACCACAAGTATTCGGCCCGTCTGGCCGCTCGCGAGCTCGGCCAGAGCTATGAGTCGGTGAACCTCATCGTCTGCCATCTCGGCGGGGGCATCTCGATCGGCGTCCACAGACAGGGCCGGGTGGTGGACGTCAACAACGCCCTGAACGGCGAAGGACCCATCGCCCCGGAGCGGGCCGGAACGGTGCCCGCGGGCGACCTGGTCACCCTGGCCTTCTCGGGCAGGTACGCGCAGAAGGATGTCACGAAGATGCTGACGGGCCGGGGCGGGATGGTGGCCTACCTCAAGACGAACGACATGCGGGAGACGCTCAAACGGGTCGCGGCGGGCGACCAGCAGGCGGATCTCGTTTTCACGGCCATGGCCGTCACCGTGGCCAAGCAGGTCGGCGCGTGCGCCGCGGTCCTCAAAGGCCGCGTGGACGGGATCGTCCTGACGGGCGGGCTGGCCTTCTCGACCGAGTTCATCGACAGGATCAAAGAGTGCATCCAATTCCTCGGCCCGGTCTTCGTTTTCCCCGGGGAGAACGAGATGGTGGCCCTGGCCCAGGCCGGCCTGCGCGTGATGCGGGGAGAGGACACGGCCCGCACCTATCCGTCCTCATTGAAGGTGAACCGAAGGGAGCCATCATGATCACAACCCTGAAGCAGATCGTCGACCGCGTCAAGGGCACGCCCACCAAACGGCTGTCCGTTGCCGTCGCTGAGGACCCCCATACCATCGAGGCGGTGGGCCGCGCCGTCAAGGAGGGGCTGGTCCATGCCGTCCTGACCGGGGATAAGAGCGCCATCAGAAAAGTCGCCGACGAAAACAAGATCGACACCGGTCTTTTCGAGATCGTCCACGAGCCCGACAAGGCCAAGGCCCTGTCCCTGGCGATCGACAAGGTCCGCTCGGGCGAGGCTGATTTCCTGATGAAGGGCTTGCTGGATTCTTCCCTCTATATCCGCGGCATCATCGACAAGGAAAGGGGTCTGCTTCCGCCCGGCAAGCTGCTGTCCCATGTGACGGTCATCCAAATCCCGACCTGGAAGAAGCTCATCATCTGCGGTGACGTCGCCGTCATTCCCGCCCCGGACCTCGAAGCGAAGATCGCCATCCTGAACTATGCCATCGATGTGGCTCATAGGCTGGGGATCGAAAATCCCAAGGCGGTCCTCCTTTCGGCGGTCGAGAAGGTGAATCCCAAGATGCCCTCGACGACGGAATCGGCCATCATCTCCAAGATGGCCGAACGCGGCCAGATCAAGGGCGCCGTGGTCGACGGGCCGCTGGCCCTGGACGTGGCCTTCAGCGAGGAGAGCGCCCGGATCAAGGGCATCAAGTCGCCGGTGGCCGGGGACGCCGACATCCTGGTCTTTCCCAGCATCGAAGCCGGCAATATCTTCTTTAAAGCGTCCACCTATCTGGCCCAGGGTGAGTTGGGGGCCGTCGTGGTCGGGGCCAGGTGCCCGTGCGTCCTGACCTCCCGCGGCGATTCGGAAGATAACAAGTTCTACTCGATCGCCCTCGGTTCGCTCCTGAGCTAGCCCGCGAAAGCCTAGAGGAGGTATCCAATGTCCCCCGTCCGCAAATCCCCCGTCCGTAAGTCCGCGTTGATCATCGCGGCGGCGCTTCTCGTCCTGGCCGCGCTCTCCTTCGCCCAGCCCAAGACGATCAAGCCCAAGGTCCTCCAATCAACCGCCCCTGAGCTCCGGCTCAAGGGCTTCGAGGAATTCAAGGCCGTGCAGGCGGCCTCGAAGTTCAAGGACCTCAAGTGGCAGTTCCTCGGCCCGACGAACGTCAGCGGCCGGGTGACCGATGTCGCCGTCGTCGTCCCCAAGGGAAAGAACTACACCGTTTACGTCGCCTCGGCCTCCGGCGGAGTCTGGAAGACGGAGAACGAGGGCACGACCTGGACGCCGATCTTCGAGAACATGGTCACGGCGGCCATCGGCGACATCGCCCTCGCGCCGTCCGACCAGAATGTCGTCTGGGTCGGGACCGGCGAGCACAACATCTTCCGCAGCTCGCAAGCCGGGGTCGGTATCTTCAAATCGGCCGACGGCGGCAAAACCTGGGCGAACATGGGCCTGGCCGATACGAACACCATCGCCCGCATCGTCGTCCACCCCACCAACCCCGACATCGTCTACGTCGCGGCCGGCGGGCACGAGTGGACAAAAAACGCCGACCGCGGCGTCTACAAGACCGTCGACGGCGGCAAGACCTGGGACAAGGTCCTCTTCGTCAACGACGAGACGGGCGCCTATGACCTGGTCATGGACCCGCGCTCGAGCGACACCCTCTACGCCGCGATGTGGCAACGGACGCGCAAGAAATGGAACGATCCGCGCAACGACGCCTCCTCGGTCGGGAGCGGCATCTTCAAGACGACCGACGGCGGCAAGACCTGGACGCCCGTCAACGCGGGGCTGCCGGACGCGCGCTGGCGCGGCCGCATCGGGATCGACATCTGCCTGACAAAGCCCGACACCCTCTACGCGCTCGTCGATAACTATGAGATCTCCCGCGAGCCGACTCCCCAGGAGATCACGGATACCTATGGCGTTCCCTCGTCCGGGTTTATCAAGGGGGCCACGGTCTATCGATCCGACGACGCCGGGGCCACCTGGACCCAGACAAGCGGCCTGACGCCTCAACAGAAGAGCTTCATGGAGCGCCATTCCGGGACCTACGGCTGGGTCTTCGGCCAGATCCGGGTCGATCCGAACGACGCGAATACCTCCTACATCATGGGCGTGCCCTTCAGCGTCTCGACCGACGGCGGCAAGACCTATAAGACCCTCCGGGACAGTCCGGGCGGGGATAACCATGCCCTGTGGATCGATCCGGCCAATTCGAGCTACCTCATCAAGGGCTTCGACCAGGGGGTGGCCGTGTCTTACGACAAAGGCAAAAGCTGGCGATATTTCCAGAAGGAGATCAATGTTTGCCAGTTCTTCAACGTCAACTATGACATGGCGACGCCGTTCAAGGTCTACGGCTCGATGCAGGACCACGGCAGCTTCCGCGGCAAGGTCGACATCAGCGCCGGACGTGACAAGATCCCGGCCCAGGAATTCGAGAACGCTCCCGGCGGCGAGGGCTCGAACCACGCCGTCGACCCGACCAACCCCGACATCGTCTACTCGGCCGGCTTCTACGGCACGATCATGCGGAGCGAATACGATAAGCCCGGGGAGTACCCCGGCTGGCCCTACACGAAATCGTTGCTCCCGACCCCGTACGAGAACGAGCCGCCCCTCCGCGGCCAGTGGCTGGCCCCGTTCATCCTCTCGCCGCACAACCCGAGCATCGTTTACCACGGCATGCAGTACGTTTTCCGGTCCCTCGACCGGGGCGATACGTGGGAGAGGATCAGCCCCGACCTGACGACCAACGACCCGGCGACCCGCGGCGACATCCGCTACCAGACGCTTTTCACCATCTCCGAGTCGCCGTTCCACTATGGGCTCATCTATGCCGGCACGGACGACGGCCGCCTTTGGGTGACCAAGGACGGCGGCAAGGCCTGGCAGGAGATCACGGCCGGACTGGCCCCCGGCAAGTGGATGTCCCGTGTCGTCGCCTCGGCCTACAAGATGGGCACGGTCTACCTCACCCAGAACGGCAAG
Organism: Candidatus Aminicenantales bacterium; assembly: GCA_049696855.1. Lineage (GTDB taxonomy): Bacteria > Acidobacteriota > Aminicenantia > Aminicenantales > Saccharicenantaceae > RBG-16-66-30. Next base: position 620 of record JBAVUQ010000137.1, on the reverse strand, counting down.
CGCGACGACGACTTCACGCCCTACGTCTGGAAGTCGACCGATTACGGCAAGACCTGGACGAGCCTGGCCAAGGGTATCCCGGTCGGGCCGGTCAACGTCATCCGCGAGGACCCCGTCAAAGAGAGCATCCTCTACGTCGGAACGGACATGGGAGTTTATGTGACGACCGACGGCGGCCAGACCTGGATGGTCCTCGGAGCGAACCTGCCGACGGCCTACGTTCACGACCTGATCATCCATCCGAGGGACAACATCATCGTCATCGCCACGCACGGCCGGGGCATGTGGGCCCTGGACGCCAACACCGTCAACAATAAATCCGCGCGGAGACGGTTCGATTTCGGGGACTGAGATCGGCATCCGGGCGGGAAAAACGGCCCCCGGGGGTCCGTCGCACACGTTTGTTCTCGACGGCGTCGGCCCCGTCCTTTTCGTAAAGACCAGGCGGGCCCGCCATATCTCCCTGACCGTGCGGACCTCTCGCGGCGTCCGCGTCGCCGTCCCCTGGCGGGTGTCGTTCGATGTGGCCCGTCGCGTCGCCCTAGACAAGCTCGCCTGGATCCGGCGCACCCTCGCCCGCCTCGAGCGCGCCCGCGGCCGCTGCCGCCAGGCCGTGCTCG
>JBAVUQ010000136.1:0-24553 GCA_049696855.1 Candidatus Aminicenantales bacterium | reverse complement strand
GCGTCCTCGTTGGTGAACCGCGGATCGAACTCGAAGCCGAGTTGGGTGAAGAAGGCGACCGACGCTTTCAGGTCCTTGACGGGAATGTTGACGTAGATCTTTCTCTCTTGGGGCATCTTGTTCTCCTGAGCTCTTCCGGATAGGCGGGATCCGAGACCCGCCTTCCCCAAAGAATCCAAGAAACGTGCCATGTCGAGACCCGGTGGCGCGGAATGGCCGAAAAATCCGCCCGACCGGCTGCAGAGGACCAAGGCCCAGGCCATGGCCGAGGAAGACTGATCGGGGAAGCTTCGGCCTCAGGAGGGCTGATGCGACATCTGCCCCGCTCTCAGGAATCGCGCCGGGTCGTGGCAGGCCATCGACGAATCCGAGTCCCGCCCCTCCGGGACCTCGTGGTAGCAGGACTGGTAGGCGGCCAGGGCCAGCTTGGCCCGGCCTTTGATATCGCACTTGGCGTGGATCCGCTTCACATGGGTCCGGACCGTCAACGGTGAGATGAAGAGGCTTTCGGCGATCTCCTGGTTCGTCAGGCCGAGGCCCAAGAGGCGGAAAACGCGGAATTCGGACTGGGTCAAAGTGTGGATCTGGGCCATGACTTCTTCCCTCAGGTAGATCTGCTCGGCCTGGCGCTTCTTCACCTCTTCGATGTCATGGCTGTCCCAGTGATGCTGCCACAGGAACTCGTTGACCTTGTTCTTGACGATCGTCGCGACGAACGACCGCGGCGGCACCCAGCCTTCCCCGAGCTTCCGCAGGGTCATGAAGACGGCGAAATGGACCTCGGCGACGATATCGTCGACGCAGGGCACGCCGCCCAAGGCCGTGTCGACGGCGCTCCGGATCATGGCGCCATACTCCTTGATGACCTTCTCCATCAGGGAGTTGTGTCTCGTCAGGACGTCGGTCATGCTGAGCCTCCAAGTCCGTTTTTTCGGGGGAGGGCCTCGGTCCTGGAGCCGGGATCGATGTCCTCGAAGGCCAAGGTATCAGTCGAAGATTAACGCTCGATTAAATAAAGGTTAATTTTAGATTAAAATATCTATTGATAAATTCATGTTCATTTCATAATATATTCATCTTGAAAGGCGTATACTCGCAATCCTCGTAATGAACTTCGGGAGGGAACCGCATGCGAATCCTGGTCGTCGAAGATTCGAGGCGCCTGGCCGGCATCATCAGGAGAGGCCTCCTCGAGGAGGGATACGCCGTCGATAACGCCTACGACGGAGAGGAAGCCGAGTACATGGCGGAGACGACGCCGTTCGACGTCGTCATCCTGGACATCATGCTGCCGAAGAAAGACGGCCTGGCTGTCTGCCGAGACCTCCGGGGGAAGAACGTGAACACGCCGATCCTCATGCTCACCGCCAAGGACAGCGTCGAAGACAAGGTGCTCGGCCTCGACTCCGGCGCCGACGACTACCTGGTCAAACCCTTCGCCTTCTCCGAGCTTCTGGCGCGGATCCGCGCGCTTCTCCGGCGGGAAGTCCTGCCCAAGACCCAGAAATTCCAGGTCGGGGACCTGTCTCTCGACCCCCAGAGCCGGGAGGTCTGGCGGGACGGGAGCCGCCTCGAGCTGACGGCCAAGGAGTACTCCATCCTCGAGTACTTCATGCGCCGCCCGAACGCCGTGGTCACGAGAACCATGCTCGGGGAGAGCGTCTGGGATTACGAGTTCGACGGCCTGTCGAACATCATCGACGTCTACGTGCGGCGCCTCCGCCAGAAGATCGACCAGGATGGACAGGCGAGCCTGATCCAGACGGTCCGGGGGGCCGGCTACCGCCTGCGCGTGACATGACCATCCACAAGAGCATCAGGTTCCGCCTGACTGTCTGGTATCTCGTGGTCATCGCGGTCCTGCTCATCGGCTTCGGAACGGTCGCCTATTACCTGCTCTCGAAGAACCTCTACCGCAACCTCGACGCTTCGTTGCGGGCCCGGGGCAACGAGATCCAGAAGTCCATCAAGTTCGAGGGCGACCGGATCTTCTTCGATCAGAAGGTCGACGAGCTCGTCCTGATCTACAACGCCGACGGCGAGCTCGTGCAGCGGCTTGGACCCAACGTCGAGTTCGAGACGATCGGGGACGCGGTCCGGCAGGCCCTATTCGGCATTTCGTCGTTCGTCTCGGCCGAGACTGCCGAGGGTCCGTACGTGCGGCTCTACGCCGCCCCTTTCAACGTCGATTCGGGGACGCGCGTGGCCATCGTCGTCGGACGGCTGCCGAACGACGTCCTGAGCATGCTGGCCGTCTTCCGCATGGTCATCCTCAATTCGGCCATCCTGCTCATCTTCCTCGCCGGCGTCGGCGGCTGGTTCATGGCCGGCCGGGCCCTCAAGCCGGTCGAGCGGATCGCCGATATCGCCCGCGGGATCGGCGAGGGCGACCTGAGCCGCCGCATCGACGTCGCGACCGACGACGAGCTCGGCCGGCTGGCCTCGACGCTGAATGGCATGATCGGCCGCCTCGAAGAGGCGTTCGTCAAAGAGCGGCGGTTCGTCGCCGACGCTTCCCACGAGCTGCGGACGCCCCTGGCCGTCATCCAGGCCGAGACGTCGCTCGTGCTGGAGAAGCCGAGAAGCCAGGACGAATACCGGAGAGCCCTCGAGCTCGTGGGCCAGGAGGTGGGCTACATGTCCGAGATCATCGGCAAGCTCCTCGTCCTGGCCCGGAGCGACGCCGGCTTCGAGCCGCTCAACTTCCAGGAGGTCGACATCGCCGGTCTTATCGGCGAGCTCTCGCAGGACCTCGAAGCCCTGGCCCAGGAAAGGGGCCTTCGGCTCAGCTTCGGCCCGATGGACGGCGTCACGGTCAAGGGCGACCGGGTCCGGCTGAGGCAGCTGTTCCTGAACATCCTGGACAACGCCCTTCGCTACACGCCGGCCGGCGGCTCGATCACCGGCTCGGTTATCCGGAAGGACGACCAGGCGGTCGCGTCCATCAGCGATACCGGCATCGGCATCGCGGAGGAGCACCTGCCGTTCATCTTCGACAGGTTCTACCGGGCGGACAAGGTCCGGACGGACGGCGAGGGCGGGACGGGGCTCGGCCTGTCCATCGCCACGTCCATCGCCAAGATGCACGGCGGGACGATCGAGGTCGCGAGCGAGGCCGGCGTGGGGACGACCTTCCGGATCCTGCTGCCGCTCGCCGGGCCCCCGACGGCTCCCGCGGCCCCTAGTCCCTGATCCGGAAGAACCTGCCGGCGACCGCCGTCAGCACGGCGGCCAGAGCCGCCAGCACCCCCACCTGAACGATAATATCGGCGAACCCTCCCTGGAAGAACGTCAGCTTATGCAGGGCGTCCATGGCCCAGTAAGCCGGCGAGATCCTGGCCACGGCGCGAACGGTCGGCGGCACGATCTCGTTCGGCCACCAGCAGCCGCCGAGCGCCGCGAAGATGTTGGCCAGAAGGACGGACAGGCCGATGATCATGTCCTCCTTGGCGAGGAGCGAACCGATGAAGATGCTGAGCGCGGCCATGACCAGGGCGAAGACGGCGATGACGAGCAGGGCCAAGGGCACGCTCCCGAGATTGAGCCCGAAGAAGATCTTGCCGACGGCGAACAGCATCAGCGCCTGCAGGAGGCCCATGGCCCAGCGGCCGAGGAGCTTGGCCTGAAAGAGCTCGCTCGTCGAAAGCGGCGAGAAGAGCATCCGCCCGAGGATCCCTTTCTTCCGGTCCTCCATGACGCCGATGCCGCCGTAGATCAGGACGATCATCATGATGAACTGGATGGTCGTGCCGGGAATGGAGTGGTCGAAGCCGCTCGGCACGACGGTGACGGTGTTCGCGGGGAACTCGCCCTTGACGGCGATGAGATCCCGAAAGGCGGGGTGCTCGTCCAGGAACTTCGTGAGATCGCCTGGACCGTAGATGATGAGCTCGCTGATCGTCCGGGCGATGGCCTGGTAGAGCCGGGTTTCGACGCGGGCGGCGGCGCTCGTCGAAGCCCCCGACCGCTTTTTGAAGGCCAGGGCCTGGCTGAGGTGGGCCTCGATCCGGGCCGAGAAATCGGCCGGGAGGATGAGCAGGCGGCTGTATGCGGCCGGCTCCTTGTCGGTCACGGTGACGGCGATGCCCGGGGCCTCGATCTTGCCGATGAAATAGCTCCCCCAGCGCCCCTGGTCGAGGTTGACGACCGTGAGCTCGGCCACGGCCGGGGTGCTGTCGCCGGCTTTATAGAGGAGCCCGAAGAGGACGATGAACAGGATCGGGAAGGCCAGCGTCCAGAAGAAAAAGACCTTGTCGCTGACCATGAGCCGCAGGTCGTTCCCGGCCACATGGAGGATGCGTCGGAGGCGTCTCATGGATCACACCGAAGATCGGCGGCGGAGCGCCGGGACGGCCAGGGCCAGGAGGATGAGGCCGCTCGCCAGGAGGACGGTCAGGCCGGCCAGCGGGAAGCGGCCCTCCCGGACCATCGCGGCGCCGTCGATGAACCAGCGGTTCGGGGTCACGATCCCGACCACCCGGAAGGCCTTCGGCATGACCTCCGGGTTCATCATCGACCCGCCGAACAGGCTGAAGGCCAGGATGATCGGCGCGCCGAGGGCGCCGGCCTGGTTGCGGTTGCGGACGAGGGCGTGGAAGAGGGCGAAGAAAGCGGCCGTCCAGAACGACGCCACGACCGCGAGCAACAGGAAGGAACCGAAGGGGCCCCAGGTCGCATGGAAGACCAGCGTGCCGAAGGCGACCATGACGAGCAGGACGGTGAGGCCCATGATCCAGCCTCCGGCGATCCGGGCGCCGATGAGCTCGAGCGGCCGCAAGGGGGTGGTCATCATGCGCCGGAGCTTGCCGTCCTCGTGGTCGGTGAGGATATCGCGCATCAGGGTCTGGACGATAAAGAGCAGGAACATGACGGCCATGCCGGGGAGGATGGCCGAGAAGATATCCCTCATGGACGACTGCGTCCTGGCTCCGGCGGCCTTCGTCTCCTCGTCCTTCAAGCCGATCAGGAGGGGATTCAGATATTTGGCGGCCGCGGCGATCTTCTTCTGGGCCTGGCCGAGCTCCGGCCCGAGCCTGTCCCAGGGGATGCGGTCGACCGGGCCATCGAGCAGGACCCGGAGGCCCTTGACTTCCTCGGAGAAGGCCTGGACGACGCCCGACAGCATGACCCCCATGGTGGCCATGAATTCCTCGACCACGTCGGGCAGGAACTGTTCGGACGGGTTCTTGACGACGCGAAGGGTCACCGGCTTCGCGTCCAGAAGGTCGACGGTGAAGCCCTTGGGAATGATGACCATGGCCGACGCCCGGCCGCGCTTCATGCGCCGGGCGCCGTCGGCCTCGTCGGTCACGGTCACCTGGAACATCTTCTTCATCTGGTCGACGTCGAAAGAGCCCAGGATGAGCTTCGAGGCCAGGCCCTTGTCCTGGTCGACGAGAAGGACGGCGATCGGCGGGAGCTCGCCCGAGTCGTTCCGGGGGGCGAAGATGACGCCGATGAGCCCGGTCATGACGAGCGGGATGGCGATGAAGATCACGATCACCCAGGGCGCCTTGAGGTGGCGGCGGACGTCGTTCCGGAGGATGAGGAGGAAACGGCGCACGGCTCAATCCCTCAGGCTGCGGCCGGTGAGCTTCAGGAAGACAGTCTCGAGGCCGGGTGTCTTGATCTTGAGGTCCGTCACGGCCAGCTTGCGCTGGAACAGCCGGTCCATGACCCGCGGGATCCGCCCGCTGTCGGCGACGGCGAGCGAAGCCAGGTTGTCGGCCACGGATAGCAGCTCGATCTCGGCCCCGGCCATGTCCCCGAGGGCCTCGGAGAACGACGAGGCCGCGAAATCGCCGGAGATCTCGACGATGTCCCGCTCGCCGACGATGCGGATGAGCTCGTCGAGAGTCCCCTGGGCCAGGATGCGGCCGTGGTCCATGATGACGATGCGGGAGCAGGTCGTCTCCACCTCGGCCAGCTGATGGGTGGTGAAGATGACCGCGGTGCCCGCGGCGCCGACGTTGCGGATGATATCGAGGATGCTGACCTTGGCCTGGACGTCGATGCCGACCGTGGGCTCGTCGAGAAGCAGCAGGTCGGGCTTGTGGAGAAGGCCGATGGCCGTGTTGAGACGGCGCTTCATGCCGCCGGAGTAATTCTTGACCGGCTCCTTGGCCCGGCCTGCCAGCTCCACGAGCTCGAGGATCTCCGCGGCCCGGCGCTTCAGGTCGGCCCGCGGCACATCGTAGAGGCCGCCCCAGAAGAGCAGGTTGTCCATGGCGCTGAGCTCGTCGTAGAAGGCCATGTCCTGGGGCACGATCCCGATGCGGTTCTTCAAGGTCCGGTCGGCGAAAAGATTGCGGCCTTCGAAGGTCACGGTGCCGGAAAAGTCGGGGAGAATTCCGGCCAGGATCGAGATGAGCGTCGTCTTCCCGGCCCCGTTCGGGCCGAGAAGACCCAAGACCTCGCCTTTCTTGAGATCCAGGGAAAACCGGTCGAGGGCCAGGATGTCGCCGTAGGACTTGGTCAGGTTCTTGATCTCGAGCATGGGGCCCTACCTTTAGCGGGGATATTACCACATCTGCGCATCCGCGCCCAATCGGCCGACCGACTCAGAAAAATTCGACTCTTCGACCCTTCATCCGACGAAATCTATGAGAGGATGAGAGGATGAAGGCGTCCCGGCCGAGAGCCGGCATTGTGATCTTGGCTCTCGCTTTATCTTGGCTCCCCGGCTGCGGGACGCACGCTCGGACCGTACCGCTTCCCGCTCCCCGCACCCCCGGTCCGGCCGCTCCCGCCGCCATCGAACCTCCCGCCCGGCCGGCAACTTCGGCCACGGCCGACGCCGCTCTGGCCCGCATGGGCTACACGATCCAGGTGGGCGCCTTCGCCGTCCTGGATAATGCCCGGGCTTTGGCCGAGACCCTGACCGCCGCAGGCCTGGACGCCTTTTATTTCCCGGCCGGGTCCGGCCTCTTCAAAGTCCGTTTTGGGAACTTCCCCTCCCGGGACTCAGCCCTCGAGAAGGCCAGGAATCTCAAGGCGGAAGGGCGCATCCAGGAATTCTTCATCGTCGGCCCCGCGGACTATGCCGTGACCCGGCCCGGTGCTTCCCATCCGGCCGTCGTCGCGCCACCGCCGTCGGCATCGATCCTCCGGGAAAAACTCGTGGAAACGGCCAAGCGCTTCATCGGGGTCGACTACGCCTGGGGCGGAACCACGACCCGTTCGGGCTTCGATTGCAGCGGATTGGTCCTCGCGGTCTATCAGCTGAATGGGCTGGCCATGCCCCGCTCCGTCCGGGATCAGTACCTGGCGGGAACCGCGGTCGCCGGGGACAGGTTGATGAAGGGCGATCTTGTCTTTTTCGCGGCAACGCCGGGAGGGCCGCTCAGCCACGTCGGGATCTATATCGGGGAGGGTGTCTTCATTCATGCCCCGGGAAGCGGCAAGAATGTCCGCCGGGAATCCTTGGAGAGCGGCTGGTTCCGGTCTCATTTTTCGGGGGCCCGCGCCTACCTCGATGAGCGTGCGCCCGCCGGGCGGCAGCGCCCGCGGGTTTGACCGATCCTCCGCCGGCGGCGATAATAGGTCCCCCATGAGCGTCCTGACCGTCCGCCACGCGGCGGAGAACAACCTCCGGGATATCGACGTCGACATCCCGCACGGACGAATGACCGTCGTTACGGGGGTATCGGGGTCTGGGAAATCCTCGCTCGTCTTCGACGTCATATTCCGCGAAGCGGAGAGACGCTATCTCGAGACGTTCTCTTCCTACGCCCGCCAGTTCATGGGCAAGCTGCGGCGGCCGGATGTCGGCCTTGTCAGCGGCCTCTCCCCCGCCGTGGCCGTCAGCCAAAGGGTCTCGACGCCGGGACCCCGGTCCACGGTCGGGACGCTGACCGAGATCCACGACGACCTCCGGCTTCTCTTCGCCCGGCTGGGCCGATCGCCCGACGGGCTGCGCCTGTCGCGGCGGATGTTCTCGTTCAATTCCCCCGAAGGCGCCTGCCCGGCCTGCCGGGGTCTCGGGGTCGAGGACCGCATCGATCCCGAGCTCCTCGTCTCCGACCCGGCCAAGACCCTCCGCCAGGGCGCCCTGACGCTGACCACGCCGAACGGATACATCATCTATTCCCAGGTGACCATGGAGGTCCTCGACGAGGTCTGCCGGGCCCACGGCTTTTCCGTCGACATCCCGTGGCGCGACCTGACCGGCGCCCAGCGCGATATCGTCCTCAACGGCAGCGAGAGGATCCTCATTCGCTACGGCAAGCATCCGCTCGAATCGCGGCTCCGCTGGAAAGGCATCGTCGCCAAACCCCGGGAGGAAGGATTCTACAAGGGCATCCTGCCGGTCATGGAGACGATCCTCAAGACGAAGAGGAACGACAACATCCTGCGCTTCAGCCGGACGCTTCCCTGCCGCGCCTGCGGCGGCCGCCGTCTCCGGCCCGAATCCCTGCGGGTGACCGTGTCGGGCCGAACGATCTCGGATCTCTCCGTCCTGAGCGCCCGCGGACTGGCCGAGGATATCCGGCGCCTGGCCTTCGACGCCTCGTGCCGGGCCGCCGGAGAGGCCGTGCGCGTGTCCATCCTCGAAAAAGCGGACCTGCTCGAACGCCTCGGGCTCGGCTACCTGCGTCTCGACCGCGCCGGGGACACGCTCTCCGGCGGGGAGATCCAGCGCATCCGCCTGGCCGCGCAAGCCCGGAGCGGACTGCGGGGCGTCCTTTACGTTCTCGACGAGCCGACGGCCGGTCTTCATCCGGCCGACACGGCGCGGCTGCTCGATCTCGTCGGCGAGCTCCGCGACAACGGCAACACCGTTCTCATCGTCGAGCATGACGAGGACGTGATGCGGGCGGCCGACCATCTCATCGATCTCGGGCCGGGCCCGGGCGAGGCGGGCGGCCGCGTTCTCTATCAAGGACCGGCGGCCGGCATCGGCCGGCTGCCCCGGGGAGAGAGCCCGACCCGCGACTTCCTGACGGGCGACCGGACCCCCGCGGTCCGTTCCCAGGGCCGCTCCGGAACGGGACGCCTGCTCGTCCGGGGCGCCAGGAAGCACAACCTCAAAACGATCGACGTCGAGTTCCTCCTCGGCGCCCTCAACGTCGTGACGGGGGTATCGGGCGCGGGCAAGTCCACGCTGGTCCGTCACGTCCTGGCCGAGCGGCTCCGGTCCGGCCGCTCCGGCCCCGGGCCTGATGCCGACGGCCTCTCGGTCGAAGGAACGGTCGGCCGGGTCATCGAGGTCGACCAGTCCCCCATCGGCCGGACGCCCAGGTCCAACCCGGCGACCTACACGAAGATCTCCGATCGCGTCCGCGACCTGTTCGCCGCGCTTCCCGAGGCGCGGGCCAGGGGCTTCGGCAAGGGCCGGTTCTCGTTCAACGTCGCCGGCGGCCGGTGCGAAAAGTGCCAGGGCGCGGGGCTCCTGCAGATCGGCATGCATTTCCTGGGCAACGTCGACATCGTCTGCCCGGACTGCGAGGGCCGGCGCTTCAACGACGACACGCTCGCCGTGCGGGACCGGGGGAAGTCGATCCACGACGTCCTGGAGATGAGCATCGACGAGGCCGCGGCGTTCTTTGTCGGCGCCCCGCGTCTCGCGGCCGATCTGGAAGTCCTGAAGCGCCTCGGGCTCGGATATCTCAAGCTCGGCCAGAGCTCGACGACCCTCTCGGGCGGCGAGGCCCAGCGCGTGAAGCTCGCCTCGGAGATGAGGAAGGCCGCGGCCGGGGCCGCGCTTTACATCCTGGAGGAGCCGACGACCGGCCTCCACCGGGCCGACATCGAGAACCTTCTCGCGGCGCTCCAGGGGCTCGTCGCGCTCGGCCGGACCATCGTCGCCATCGAGCACCATCCCGATGTCATCCGGGCCGCGGACCGCGTCGTGGACCTCGGTCCGGGGAGCGGGGAGGACGGCGGCCGCGTCGTCGCCTGCGGCACCCCCGGCGAGATCGCGGCCTGCGCCGCTTCCCTGACAGGCCGGGCCCTCCGGGGAGAGCGCCCGGCGTCAAGGGAGCCGCGGGCTCAGGACCAGGGCGGCCGCGAAGCGGACGGACCCATCGTCCTCGAAGGCGTTTCGACCCACAATCTCCGGGGGATCGATGTCCGCATCCCGTTCCGGAGGTTCACGGTCCTCTGCGGGCCGTCGGGCGGCGGAAAATCCTCGCTGGCCTTCGACACGCTCTTCGCGGCGTCGCGACAGAGATACATCGAAAGCTTCTCCGCCTACGCCCGGGCGCTCATCGACAAAGGAGGCCGGGCGGACTTCGCCTCGGCCCGAGGGCTGACGCCTCCCATCGCGGTCGCCCGATCCGCTTCGAGCCCCAATCCCCGCTCGACCGTCGGGACGATGACCGAGATCCACGATTATTACAGGCTTCTGTATGCCCGGGCCGGAACCGCTCCGGAGGAACTTCCCGGGCATTCGCTGACGGCGTCGATGTTCTCCTTCAATCATGAGCAGGGCGCTTGTCCCGGCTGCAGAGGGCTCGGAACGGTGACCGTGACCGATCCGGAGCGACTGATCACGGACCCGGAAAGATCGCTCCTGGCGGGGGCTATGGACGGGACGAAGACGGGGCGATTCTACGGCGACCCGCACGGACAGTTCATCGCCACGCTGAGGGCGGCCGGCGAGGCGGCCGTAATTGATTTTTCCAAGCCCTATAAGGACCTCACTCAGGCCGAGCGGAACGTCGCGCTTTACGGGACCGGCGGCCGCGTCTACGACATCGTCTGGTCCTACAGGCGGGGCAACCGGTCCGGGGATTTCAGGTTCCGCGGGCCGTGGAAAGGGTTCGCCGCCCTCGTCGCGGACGAATACGCCCGCAAGCACGCCGACCATCGAGGCGAGGCCATGCGGGTGCTGATGAAGGACGATCCGTGCCCTGACTGCGGCGGGAAACGGCTCAAGCCCGCGTCTCTCGCCGTGACCTACCGGGGACTCGATATTGCCGGGCTCTCCGCCCTTAACGTGGCCCGGAGCCTCGCCTTCTTCGGGAACGAAGGCCCCTCCCCTCTGACGGACGCTCGTGCGGCGGCGGTTACCGCGGCCCTTCGCGGGGAGATCTCGCGGCGGCTCGGTCTCATCCGCGACGTCGGGCTGGGCTATCTCGCCCTCGACCGGCCCGCGGCCACTCTGTCGGGAGGGGAAGCCCAGCGGCTCCGGCTGGCAGGGCTGCTCGGGGTCAAGCTCACCGGCGTCACGTTCGTCCTGGACGAGCCGACGCTCGGCCTCCATCCCCGCGACACCGGCAAGCTCGTCGGCCTCATCCGCGGCCTCACGGCGGAAGGCAACACCGTCGTCGCCGTCGAGCATGATCTGGACATCATCCGGGCCGCCGATCACCTCATCGACCTGGGGCCCGGCGCGGGACGCGAAGGCGGCCTGATCGTCGCCGAAGGCCCGCCGGACCTGATCGAGCGGTCGCCTGGCTCCGTCACCGGACCTTATCTGGCCGGCCGGGCCGAGCGCCCGGGGTCTCTTCCGGGGTCGCCGGGGCCTCTGCTCGAGATCGCCGGGGCCCGGGCGAACAACCTCCGCGGGATCGACGTCGCCATTCCCTCGGGGGTCCTGACGGCCGTGACCGGTGTCTCAGGAAGCGGGAAGACGAGCCTCGTTTTCGACATCATCCGGGCCTCGGCCGAGGCCGGCCGGCCGGTCTTCTGCTCCGGGATCCATGGGTTGGAGCGTTTCTCCAGGGTCGTTGCGGCCGGGATCGAGGCTCCGGCCGAAAGCGCTTCGAGCATTCCTCTGACCACCCTCGGGCTTTTCGATACGGTCCGGAGCCTCTTCGCCTCGTCGGACGAAGCCCGGGCCCGAGGTTTCCGGAAGGCCCATTTTTCGTTTCTGACGCCCGAGGGCCGCTGCGAAGCGTGCTGCGGGACCGGCCGGAAAACCTTCAGTCTCGATCATCTGGCGGACGTCTCGGTGACCTGCGAAACCTGCCGCGGCGCGCGCTACAACCGCGGCGTCCTCGCGGTCCGCGTCTCCGGCCGGACGATCGCCGACGTCCTCGAGCTGACCGCGGCCGAGGGCGCGGCCGTCTTCTCCGGCCAACCGAAGGTGGCTTCAGGCCTGGCGCTCCTCGCCGAGATCGGTCTGGACTATTTGCGGCTCGGCCAGTCCCTCGACACGCTCTCCGGCGGGGAAAGGCAGCGCCTCAAGCTCACCGCGGAGCTGATGGACCCGGCCCAGGGCCGCAGCCTTTATCTCTTTGACGAACCGACGACCGGGCTCCACCCGTCCGACGTCGACCGGCTGCTCCGTCTTTTCGCAAAGATTCTCGCCGCGGGACAGACGATCGTCGCCGTCGAGCACGACCTCGATCTCATTTCCCGGGCCGGGCACGTCGTCGATCTCGGACCCGAGGGGGGCGACGAAGGCGGCGCGCTCGTTGTCCAGGGAAGGCCGGAAGCCGTCATGTCCTGTCCGGCGTCTTACACCGGCACGGCGCTCCGCGGATTCGCACGCCGATTCGGGTCGGCCAACGACGCGTCTTAAGAGCGATTTCTCTCGGGGATTCAAAAGGACGCGACCCAGCCGGCCCAAAGGAAGTACACCACCGGAGCGGACATGGCGAAGAGAACGGCGATCGTCCGGCCTGCTTGGGGCCATCTCCCGGCCAGGCCGGCCAGGACGACATAGATCGGGAACAGTCCCGCGCAATAGCGGGACAGGCCGAGGAGGTTCGCCGAGGACACGAGGACCAGGAAGTAGGCCAGCATGTAGATCCAATAGGACCGGCGGGCGAGACGATATCCGAGCGCGAGCACCGCGATCATGAACACGACGACGCCGAGGTCGAACAGGACCTCGCCGTTGAACGTCCCCGGTGTCAGCCACCGGACCACGTGATGCCACGGGGCGACGAGCTGCTTGTGCCAGCCGGCCTGGGCGGCGAAGTACGCCAGGGGATTGCCCGTGAGACGCCAGAGATAGCCGAAGTAAAGGGCCATTCCCAGAGGGATCAGGGCGAGCGGCAGCAGCTTCCGGTCGATCCGGAATCGTTCCTCCCGCCGGGAGGCCAGGTACTCGAGACCGACCGGGATCAGGACGAGAATGCCCGGCAGACGCGTCATCGCGGCCAGCATCCCCGCCAGGCCGGCCGACAAAAAGCGGTTCCGCCGCGCCGCCAGAACGGCCGCCACCGTCAGGGCAAAGAAGAGCGATTCCGAGTAGATCGCGCTGAAGGCATAGGTCCAAGGCTGGACGGCAAAGAGCCAGACCGCCCAGGTCGCGCCGCTCTCGCCCAGGTCCAGGCGGGCCAGGCGATAGAGAAGGACCAAGGCCAAGAACAGGCAGATCTGAGAAACGATAAGGCCGGCCACGGCCGGGTCCCCGATAATCCAGCCCAGGCCTTTGATGGCCGCGGGATAAAGGGGGAAAACCGTGATGTTGGTTTCCGGGATCCCAGCGACGACCCCCTGGACCTGCTCTTGGACTCCGTAGAAATGATAACCCTCACGGGCGATGTTCAGGAACCAGTAGGAATCCCATTTCTGGAAGGCGTCGACGAGCCAGCTCGCATGGGGCGCGCCGCCATGATACAAGAACGCGCTGGCGGGAGAAGCCGGGCCGAGAAAGCGGTGCAGGACCCAGGCGAAGAGAACGAGAGGAAGGCGCGTCGCTGCGAAGGCGACAGCGGCCGCCCTCCAAGGGGCGGTGACCAGGACGGGACGGCCGGACGGAACGTCAGCCTCGGCCCTCTCTCCGCGGCCCTCGGGCCGCTGTCTCTCATGACGCATCGTCCCTCCATGCCCCGTCATTCGACGACTCCGGCGGCCCTTAACGTTCCCCGAGTTCACGCAGGCGGGCTGTGGCTTCGGCGTCGCCTGGATTCAGCCGGAGGACCTCCCGAAAGTGGGCCCGGGCCTCGTCGGTCCGGCCGGCCTGAAGCGCGACCTCGCCCAGCATGAAGTGCGCCGGCACATAGCGTGGGCTCAGGGCCACAGCCCGGCGGAGAGCGTCCTCGGCCTCCCGGGCCCGGTCCATTCGCAGGAGGATAATCGCCTTGTTGAAGAATCCGAGGAAGTTCGTCGGGTTCAGGGCCAGTCCACGCTCGAGGGCTTCGAGAGCTTTCCGGTCGTCGTGCCCGGCATAGCCCGGCTGGGCGAGAACATAAGCCAGCTTCGTCCAGGCCGACCCGTCCTGCGGATTGGCGGCCAGGATCTTTTCAATCGCCTGCACGGCGTCTTCCCAGCGACCGACACGGGAATAATATGTCCCCAAATTGGCCAGGGCCCGGCGGTTCAAGGGGTTGAGGGCGAGCGATTCCTTCCAGAGAGCCTCCGGCGAGCCGTAGACGGCGTGGCGATGCCAGGTCACGGCGGACTGGGAGACGACGGCCAGCAGGACGACGACGAGGAGAGCGGAGCGCCAGGCCCTCGATCGTCTGGCCAGGGACCAGCCGGTGCCGGCCACCGCGATGAATACGCCCACGGCGGCGAAATAGGCCCGCCGCTCGACCATCAGGTCGACGGTCGGCACGATCGAGCTCGTGGGAAGGAGCGCAATGACGAAGATAAGCCAGCCCAGCCCGGCCAGACGGCGGAGGGGACGCGAAGTCCGCTCGAAACCGGACTTCACGGCGAGGGCGGAGAGCGCGGCGACGACGGCCCAGGCCGTCAGGCGAAGCCACGGGGGAAAGGAAGCCGCGGCCGGCAGGTGATCGATGGACAGGCCGGACGGAACGGCCAGAAGCTTGAGGTATGAAAGGATGACGGCGCCCTGCATGCCGGCGTAAGAGCCGGCCCGCCGGACGGCCTGGCCTCCTTCGAGGTCCCCGAGACTCCCGAAGAAGAATTCACGGGCGGCCAGGTAGGAGCACGCGACCAAAACAAGCGGCACGTACAGGCAGATGCGCCGTTTCATCCCGGCCGGGCCGCCCGTGAGCAGGTCCCACGCGACGACGAGGGCGGGCAGGACGATGGCGCTTTGTTTGGCCCCCAGGGCGAGCAGGAAGAGTCCGGCGGCCGCCGCCTGCGCCACTGGACCCGGCTCCGGCGTCCGTATCACGAGGACCAGGGCGGCCAAGAGGAGCACCGACGAAAGCACGTCGCTCAGGCCATAGGCGTAGACGACCGTGCCGGCCACGAGCGGCGACGTCGAAAAGAGAACGGCCGCGATTCCGAAGACCGCGGGCGGGGGCTTGATGCGGAAGAGCTGCCCGACGGCGGCGGCCGCGAGCCAGCCGACGAGGATCGCGGCGATGGCGTGAAGCAGGGTATTGACGACGTGGAACGGAACGGGGCTCCCGGAGCCGGCGTGCCAGCAGAGCCAATAGACCATGAACGTCAGCGGTCGTGACGGATCGTTGCGAAACTCCCCGGCGTTCTTGGTGTAGGGATAGAAGAACAGGCCGAGGCTCCACGGAAGGCGCAGATCGGGATTGGTCTCGATCTTGGCGACGTCGTCGAGGACGAACGGATTCGTCCAGGACGGGATATAGAGCAGGACGCAAAAGACCCCTACGGCGGACACGCACAAGGCCGCCGCCGCTTTTTTCATGATCACTCCGCGTCCTTGACGCAGCGGAAGCCGACCGTAGCCGCGCGGTCGAGGCCGGGGGCCACGAGGAGATGGATCTGGACCCGGTCGACGGCCAGGGGCCCGCTCTTGACGTACCAGACGCTCTTCTCGGGGGCGTAGGAGCTGCCGCCGCGGATGATGCCGAAGCGGTAAACCCCGTCATCATAGACGTCATCCATCATCTGCCAGACGTTGCCCACCATGTCCAGGACGCCGAACGGACTGGCGCCCTTGGGGAAGGCCGTAACCGGGGTCGTCCGGTTGAGCTTGTTGTTGCAACGGCCGGGTTCCATCTTTTTGCCCCAGGGGAAAGGCCTTCCGTCCGTGCCTTGGGCTGCGTACTGCCACTCGGGCTCGGTCGGCAGCCGCTTTCCGGCCCAGCGCGCGTAGGCCCGGGCGTCGTCGAGCGAAACCCAGATGACCGGATGGTCGTCCTGGCCGGCCGGGGGCTTGCCCCCGACCCAGTGCTTGAGGAAGTTCGACTTGTCGGCGGACGCGTAACCGCTTTCAGCGAGAAAGGCCGCGAAGGCGGCGTTGGTGACCGGCGTCCGGTCCATGAAGAACCGGCGCATCTCGAGCTTGCGGGGTTTGGTCGTATCCGGATAAGGGATGATCGGGTTGTCGTCGTCTGGGTTGCCGGCCGTCTTGAAGACGAACGTCCCGGCCGGGATCTCGACCATGCCCGGCGGGTCCGTCCGGACCGGAGCCGTCCGCTCGACGCGGGTCATGAGCCGGGGGAAGGCCAGCGGCAGACGGACGATCCGCTCGTCGAGGATCTCGCCCCGCGGGTCGAAGAGCTGGACGACGAACTTCTCCTCGCGAAGGCCGAAGTGCTCGTGGAGGGCGATCGTCCGCCGCGCCGTCCCGAACGATGCGGGCGTCTCCGCGGTGGATGGATTTCCGGCCGATACGGCGATCCGGCTCCCCTCGGGCGCGCCCGGGGCCTCGAACGTCACCAGCTCCCCGTCGGCCTCGACGCGAAGAAGCTCGGGCAGGACGGCCAGGCAATCGACATTCCCTTCCAGGCGCGTCCCGAGCCGGGCGGCGTCGAAGGCGGCGACGTCGACGGGGGCATAGCTCTTCCCGTCACGGGCGACGGGCTCGAGCTCCTCGTGGTTCCAGAGACTGACCAGGTGCGAGCCTTTCAGGACGTCGGCTTCGACGAGCGGGCCCTTGTATCCCTCGGGGCGCAGGCTGAACACCGTGTAGACGGTCTTGCCTCCATCCCGCCAACGGTTGGCCCAGAGACCGTCCTCGAGGGTCGGGACGAGCGGCTCCCAGGCCGGATCGAGGAAGGCCGTCGAATTCTCCCGAAGAAGCCTGGTCGTGCGGCCGAGGTAGCGGAGCTCCTCCTCGATCCAGCCTGGCCGGCCCGGCCGCATGGTGTTGATCTCGGAGCCGTAGCCGTTGAAGAAGGCGACGGCCGATTCCCGGTGGAGCGGCCCCTCGGCCAGCTGCAGGACCCGGAAGATGGCGAAATCGGGCTTCATGTACTTGTTCAGGTTGAGGGGCGGCGGCATGGTGAGCGCGTCGTGGACGCGGCCGGAGACGATGCCGGGCATGTCCCGGGGCACCGCCATGCCCTCGCTGTACATGATGATGCCCGGCTTGACCCGGTCGGCGGCCGCCTGGAACTCGCGGCTCGACTCGCCGCGGGTATCGAGCACGACGCCGTCGGCGTCGAGGGTGCGGAGCATGGCCTCCAGGCCGGCGATGTGGTCCTCGTGCCGGGTGCTCTCGTCCCAGGGATTGTAGGAAATGAAATACTTCTTGCCGAGACGATGGGCCAGGTCGACCTGCCGGCGCAGCTCGTCCAGCCCTCCAGGCAGGTCCCGATACATGTCCCATTGGTTCCGGGCGTCGAGCCCAAGACGGGGCCAGGTCGGCCAGATCGTGTAGATATCGATGGGGCCGAGAAGCTTGTCCCAGGCGGTGAGCGTCCGGTCGAAGGCGTAGCGGCCGGCGTCCCGGTCATAGTACGTCCTGTCCCAGGCGAACTGAAGCACCATGAGGTAGGCCCGGCGGACCCAGGCCAGATCCGCTCGCTTGAACAGCGCCTGGTCGAATTTCTCGAGGTCGTAGAGGAAGCGCTCGCGGAACATGATCTCGAGCCCGCGGCGCCAGCCGCCGGGGTGGGCTTCGAAATAGAAGGCATATTCAACCGATCCGCCGGGCTCCAGGGTCGAAGCCCAGCGCGTCCGCTCGGCTTTGTCGGTCTTGACCCGCCGGGCCAGCGCAGTCAATGAGCTTCCGCCGCCGGTCTCGACAGTGGCGAAGCCGAGATGCCAGGCGTTGTCCGGGAGGACCACTCCGACCGGACGAAGGCCGGGCCGGAAGAGCTGGCTCCGGTCGAGCTGGTGCGGCGGTACGTTGGGCAGCCCGGCAGTGATGTACGTCCGGTCCGCGCCCTCGCCGAGCGGAATGAGATTCTCGAGCGTGATCTTGGCCTTTGAATCGTTCCGGAAGAGAAGCGTCAGCTTCGCGCCGGGCTTGAACCCTTCCTCGGCAGCGACGGTGAAAACGAGCCCGGCCGGCAGGGCCGATGAGGTCGTGAGCCGGCCGTCGACGAGGAGCGAGAAGAGCGGCAAAGCCGCCGCGAGGGCGATCTGCGATCCGTCGGTGAACGTCATCGCCGAGACGGCCGTCTCGCCGCCGCGCGGCCCGGACAACGTGACCGACCGGAGCCCGTTTTTCGCCGCCGGCGCCGCGGAGGGGGCTTGGGCATAGGCGGAGAGGGCCGCGACGAGGATGAGGACGCGAAGGCTCCGGCGCGTCGGAATCATGCTCGGCCTCCTACGCGGGGCATGATATCCCCCGCGTGAGGCTCGGTCAAGGGCGGCGAGCCCGGTCTCAGCGCTTCGGCGTTCGCAACGGCCGCAGGTCCAGGTCCTGGAAGTCGTAGCTGAAGTCGGTCTCGGGCGAGACGGCCTCCATCCTGGCCCGTTCGATCGAGCCGTCGGGCCGGAGAGCGAAGGTCACATAGGCGTCGGCCCGGAGCTCGCGGTCGCGCCAACGGACGATGAAGGTGTCGTACTGCCAGTGCTCCATGTCGCCGACGAGAGCCGGCGTCCGGGTGAAGCGCATGACCAGGCGCCCGCCTGTCTCTTCGATGACGACGTCGCCGTACCAGGCGTCGGTGTAGGTTCCCGCGTATTTCGCCGGCGCGAGCGAGGGCTTGGACGACGCGTCACGGGCCGCCGCGGACGAGCCGAGCGCCTTGGCGGTCCCCGCCTCGAACCGGGCCTGGAGCTTGAGATAGGCCGCGGTCCAGTCGGTCGCGGGCGCGCCGAGATCATCGTCCACGATCTGCCAGGTGAGGGCGTAAAAGGCCGCCGTGGACTCGGCGTTCGTCAGGACGGCGATGCCCAGGTTCCGCTCCGGGAGGAGCGTCACGATCGAAACGTAGCCGGGCAGTCCGCCCGTGTGCGTGAGGACTCGTTGGCCGCGGTAATCGTGGACTCCGACGCCCAGGGCGTAGGCGGAGAAGTTGGATTTCAGAGGGGCCAGCTCGGCCGGCGGCGCCGGGTTGGGCACGATGGTCACCGGCGTTTCGATCTGGCGGGCGGTCCGCTCCGAATAGAGGGCCGTCCCGTCCGCGAGCTTGCCCCGGTTGAGGCGAACCAGCATCCACTTGGCCATGTCCTCGGCCCCGGAATTGATGCCGCCGGCCGGATTGGTGTTGTCGCTCGTGAAGGGGACGATGGGCCTGACGACCCCTTCGACCCTGGCGTGCGGCGTGGCGACGTTGCCGCCCTCGGCCGCCGCCGAGTGGCGGACGTTGCTTCCCGTCATGCCGACCTTCTTCAGGATGCGCTCACCGACGAAATCCTCCCACGTCCGGCCGCTCAACGCCTGGATGACCTCGCCCGCGACGAGGTAGAGGACGTTGTCGTAGGCGTAGGCGCTGCGGAACGAGGTCGCGAGCTTGATGAAACGCAGGCGCCGGGCGATCTCCTCCCGGTGATACGTGGACTCCGGCCACCAGAGCAGGTCGCCGGCGCCGAGCCCGAGGCCGCTGCGGTGGACGAGGAGGTCGCGGACGCTCAGCTCGCGGGTGACATAGGGGTCGGACATCATGAACCACGGCAGGTAATCGACGACGCGCGCGTCCCAGGCGAGCTTGCCTTCCTCGACGAGAAGGCCGAGGGCCGTCGCGGTGAAGACCTTGGTGTTCGAGGCGATGCCGAAGAGGGTCCGGGCATCGACCGGGGCCGGGTCGCCGAGCTTCCTGACGCCGTAGCCCTTGGCCAGGACGACGCGGCCGTCCTTGACGATGGCCAGGGCCAGGCCGGGCACTTCGAAGGATCTCATGATCCGGTCGACGGTGGCGTCGATCCCGGGCGGGACGCCGGCCGCGGTCCGCTGAGGGGCGGCGCCGGCCGAGGGGGCGGCCCACTGGACAGGCGGCCTGGCCAGGGCAAGCGTCAGAACGATAAAAGCGGCCGTGACGGCGACGGGATGGCGGCGGCATGCGGACATGGAAGACCTCCTTCTCTGCGGCGTGCGGACATCATATCGCCGCCCGAACGAGGAGGTCAAGGAGCCTTGGTGCGAAAAGGGACCGGCGGGCTCACATCCCGGGGGCATTACCCCTTCGGAATTCGATGAGCTCCACGGGGGCGCCGTCGTCGACGATCATGGCCACCCGGACGCCCTCGGACGGCGAGCTCGTCTCGCTCGTAACACCGAGGGCGGCCAGCGCGGCCTCGAGATCGTCCACTTCGAAAGCGACGTGAGGCACCGTTCGAACGAGCTCGGAAATCTCACAGTCCGGCTCGAAGCGCATCCATTCGATGCCGAAGGGGCTTGTTTCGAAGCCTGAGACATGGATCTTGAGATGGGGCAGATAGACTTCGCCCGGGTGGGGCACCGTGGTCGGAATGCCGAGGTGATGGTAGCGCCAGCCCCGTTCGGCGACGGCGGACGGCGGTTCGTGACTTTGACGGGCTTGCGGCATGGGGTGTTTCCTCTCGCGTCCGGATGATAGCGCCGGCGGCGAGCCCCGGTCAAGGCGGCATTGTTGACGCCTCCCGGTAAAGCCACTAGACTGGACGTGTCGGCACATGCAGGCTATCGACGCAGGGGGCTGGCGATGAAAAAGCTGAGCACGGCGTCAGCGGGCGCGCTCGGACTTCTGGTCGGCGGCGCGGCCATTGCCCTAACCTATCTCGGGCATCGTCTGGCGGGGCTGCCCTATCTTCCCTTTGATATCTTCGATTGGATGGCCCGCGCCCTTCCGGGAGGCCTGATCGTCCACACGATCGACGCCATGGTCGGTGTCATCCGCGGCCTCCGCCTGGGTCCCACGGCATCCACGGCCAAGCTGGCCGAGCAAGGCCTGGCCCTGGCCCAGTTCGCCGCAACCTGGTTCGTCTTCGGGATCGTCCTGGCCGCCGTGGGAAAACGCCGGCCCGAACGGCAGACCCTTTACGGGTCGCTCGGAGGAGTCCTCCTCTTTGTATCGTCGGCAGGGGTCGAATGGGTCGGCGGTTTTAAAACATCGGGGCCGCTGGCCGCTCTGCCCTGGCTGGCGGTGGTCCTCATCGGCGGCGGCGCTCTGCTCGGCCGGGCTCTGACCGCGGCCTCCGGTTCCCCGGACACGTCGCCCGAAGACACGATCGCGAGGCGGCGGTTCCTCCGGTTGGTCGGGACCGGGTCCTTCGTGGTGATGGTGACCGCCGCCGGCGTGAGCATCGTGTCCGGGAAGGACAAGAAGCCCCAAACGGAACCCGATCAGGACGAGATCGCCCGGGCGGCGGGGACGTCGGGCCCGGCGGCCTCCCCCCCGCGCGTCCGGCTCGAAGGGAGGTTTCCGCCCGTCCCCGGCACGCGGGCCGAGCTGACTCAGAACCGCGATTTCTACCGAATCGACATCAATCTCAAGCCCCCCGTGGTCGACGGGAAGAAGTGGCGGTTGAAGGTCGAGGGGCTGGTCGAGCATCCTCTGGATCTCACCCTCGATGAGATCCTGGCCAAGCCCCGCCAGACGCAGGCCCTGACGCTGTCCTGCATCTCCAATCCCGTCGGCGGGGACCTCATCAGCACCAGCTTCTGGACCGGCACGCCGTTCAAAGGGATCCTGGACGAGGCGGGCTTGAAGAAAGACGTCCGGGAGATCGCCATCGAGTCGGCCGACGGCTTCTACGAGAGCGTGCCCCTGAGCGAGGCGATGGACGCCCGGACCCTCCTCGTTTACGAGATGAACGGCGAGCCCCTGACGGCCGACCACGGCTATCCCCTGCGGATCTTTATCCCCGGCCATTTCGGAATGAAGCAGCCCAAGTGGATCGTGCGGATGGAGGCCATCGACCGCAAGGGCCGCGGCTTCTGGGTCGACCGGAATTGGAGCGATACGGCCTTCGTCAAGACGACCTCGGTCATCGATATCATCTCGACGGGCAAGCCGAATTCCGCGGCCGGCGCCGTCCCGGTGGGAGGGATCGCCTACGCCGGGGACAAGGGGATCAGCCTGGTCGAAGTGAAAGCCGACGACGGCCCTTGGGAAAAGGCCGAGCTGCGCCTGCCGGCCCTGAGCCCTCTGACCTGGATCCAATGGAGGTACGGCTGGAAGGCGACCCCGGGGAAGCACGTCCTGCGGGTCCGCGCCTACGATGGCGCGGGCAAGCTCCAGATCACCGGGGACAATCCCCCCTCCCCCGACGGAGCCACGGGGATCCAAGCCAAATCCGCCAACGTCGGCCGGTGAGGCCGGCCGTCATTCAAGGACCAGGACGCGGATCCTGGAACCCTGCGGACCGCCGCGGAAGATCCGCTCGACCGCCTTTTCGAAATCGGACGCCTTCGCTTTGGGGATATCCAGGAACTTCTGGGGATTCCGGTCGGTGAGCGGGAACCAGGAGCTCTGGATCTGGACCATGATCCGGTGGCCGGCCCGGAAGGTGTGATAGACGTCCGGCATGGCAAACTCGATCGTCTCGACCCGGCCGGGCTCGAAGGGCACGGGCTTGTCCAGGCCCTTGCGGTATTTGCCCCGGAAGGGCTCGCCGCGGACGAGCTGCTGGTAGCCGGCCATTTGGGCCGCCCCGGGGTTCGGATCCGGATCCGGATAATCGTTGGGATAGACATCGATGAGCTTGATGTCGAAATCCGAATCCGTGCCCGACGTGGAGACCCTGAGCGCCGGCCTGACCGGCCCGGCGATCACGATGTCATGGTCGAGAGGCTCCGTCTCGTAGACCAGCACGTCCGGGCGGCGCGAGGCGAATCGCTGGTCCTCGGTCATGTAATCGCTTGGCATGCCGTCCCCGATGCCCCCGATGACGGGCACGGGCTTGGCCGGGTCGCTGACGTACTCGTCGAAGGCCTCTCCCCCGGCCGCCGCCGGTTCGAAAGCGAGCTTCCCGCCGGGACAGAGATAGAGGGCCTTCTCGCGCGCCTCCCGGGGAGGCCAAGCCTCGAACCGCCGCCATTCGTTCGTGCCCGTCGCGAACAGCCAAGCTTTTGGGACGGCTTCCTCTTTCGATCCCTTCAGGCCGTCGCCGCGGCCCTTCAGGTGATAGAGGAAGAACGGCAGTTCGATGGCCTCGCGGTAGAACGTCCCGGTTTTCGAGCCGAAGCTCAGGTTGCCGAGCCGGTCGCCGTCCATGCGCGCCCATCCCCCATGGAGCCAAGGGCCCATGACGAGGGTGTTCGGGGCAAGCGGTCCGTTCTTTTCGAGCGACTGGAACAGCTTCAACGGCCCGGCCAGATCCTCCGCGTCGAACCAGCCGCCGACGAAGAGCACCGCTGGCCTGATATTCTTCATGTGCGGTACGAGCGAGCGGACCTGCCAGAATTCGTCGTAGCTCGGGTGGTCCAGATTGTAGTCCCAGTAGGGATTCCCGTTCTTGAAGTACTTCTCGTTCGTCGCGGCCAGCGGCCCCATCCGCAGGAAGAAATCGTAGGCGTCGGGCGTGCCGAAGTCGAAGCGGGAGAATCCGCCCGGGAGCTCCGGGCCGCCCGGACGCGGCCGGAAGAACGTATAGAAGCCGAAGTTCGCGGCCAGGTAGAAGGCGCCGTTGTGGAAGGCGTCATCGCCGTTGCCCACATCGCCCATGGGCGCCTGCGGCGAGACGGCCTTGAGCGCCGGATGGGCGTCGATCAAGGCGAAGGCGGCGAAGAAGCCGCCGTAGGAGATCCCCCAGATGCCGACCTTGCCGTTATTGTCCGGCACGTGGCGGACGAGCCAGTCGACGGTGTCATAGGTGTCCGTGCTCTCGTCCGTGTCCACGGGGCCGGAGAGCCGGGCTTTGTGAAACGGGACATCGACGAATTCCCCCTCGGACAGGTAGCGCCCGCGCACGTCCTGGTAGACGAAAATAAACCCTTCCTTTTCGAAGAGCTCCGAGGGACCGAGGACGGTCCGATAGTTGTCGATGCCGTACGGACCGACGGAATAGGGGGTCCGCTGCATCATGATGGGATAGGCCTGGCTACGGTCCTTCGGCACATAGACCGTGGTGAACAGCTTGACCCCGTCGCGCATCGGGATGCGATAGTCGAACTTGGTGTAGTGCGCCCGGGTGTAGGCCAGCTGCTTGAGGGCGAGGTCCGGATCGCCGCGGTCCTGAGCGACGGCTAGGACGCCGAAGAGGAGGCCCAGCGCGAGGACGAGGGCGACTCCGATCGGCAGGCGTGGCATTTTCTTCATGGTTTCCTCCCGCCATCCTTTTTCGAGCGGATAATGATACCACTTTTCGCCCCCGTTCCCGGCATCTCCTCGCCGCAGGGATCGGCTCCCGGGGTTGTTTCCAAAATTTTCCTGTTTTTCCGTGGGATTTCCGCCCGGTCGGACGTCATAAGGGTAGAACATCCCGAAAAAGGAGCTGGAGGCCGTGCAAGAACAACAATGGCTGCAGATCTACCGGGAAACGGTCCATCCCCTCTACGGCTACATGGCCAAGCGCACGGGCGGTGACAGGGCGTTGACGGAGGATATCATCCAGGAATCCTACCTGAGGGCCCTCGACAGCTGGAGGCACAAGACCGTCCCGGACACGCCTCTGGCCTGGCTGAAACAGGTGGCCCGGAACATCCTGATCGATCATCTGCGGCGGA
>JBAVUQ010000135.1:0-9271 GCA_049696855.1 Candidatus Aminicenantales bacterium | reverse complement strand
GTAGACCGTCCCGCCCATGCGCTCCATCTCGGCCCGGACCTTGACGTTGGCCTCCATCTCGTGGTGCGTGTCGATCATATCCATGCCCGCCTCCGAGGCGGATTGGAGGACCCTGACCCCCATGAGGACGTCCAGACCCTGGCCCCGGTACTGTTCCTTGACGGCGCCGAGGAGGAGGTCGAGCTGCTTGGTCTTCCGGGCCGCCCGCAGGACATGGATGAAGCCGAAGGGATAAAGGCGGCCCCGAGCCTTGACGATGCCTTCGGTCATGTCGGGCATGGCGATGATGAAGGACAGGATCTCGCCGTCCTTGGCGACCGCCTTGACGAAGCGGGGATCGACGATCGGCAGGAAGCGCTTGGCCAGGTCGTCCATCTCCTGTTCCTCGAGAGGCGCGAAGCCGTAGATGTTGCCGGACATGTAGGTCTCGTTCATGAGGCCGAGGATGCGCCGGATCCAGGGCTTGATCTCCTTGCGGGTTTTGAAATCGACGATCTCGTAGGTGCCGCGCTTCATGGCCCGCTCATAGATCCTCAAGTAGAATTCGGGCATCACCTTGGGCACGGCCAGCTTATAGACGAACCAGTCATTGTCCTTGGTGTAGCCCTCTTCCTCGAGCCAGCGGGGCACCCACTCGAAATTGTAATAGGTGGCGATCGTGGCCCGGTGCTCGAAGCCCTCGATCAGGAAGCCCTCGGGGTCCTGGTCGGAGAAGCCGTAGGGCCCGACGATCTTGGTCATCCCCTTGGCCCGGGCCCAGTTCTCGATGAAGCCGAGGAGGGCCCGGAAGACCTCCCGGTCCTCATAAGTGTCCAGGTAGCCGAAGCGGGCCGTCTTTTCGTTCCGGTGCTCGTTATAACGGTGGTTGATGATGCCCATGGCCCGTCCGGCGGGCCGGCCGTCCTTCCAGGCGACGAGGAGGATCGTGTCGCAGTAGCCGAAAGCCTTGTTTTTCTTCGCGTCGAAGTATTTCCAGTCGTCCGTGAACAGCGGGGGGACCCAGTTCTTGTGGCCGGCATGGATCTTCTCCGGAAGGAAGATGAACGTCTTCAGGTCCCTGCGGGAAACGACTTCGCGGATCTCGACGGCCATGGCTTCACCTCGTCCTGCGTATTCGTCTTATAATGCCCTTCTTATCCTCCTTTCCAGGCCAAAAAGCAACTAAAATCGGGCTCTGGAAAAGCCTGTTCAAAAGCTGAGGACGGCCTGTGGAAAATCTTGACAACCCCCCGGAGCCTCACTATACTGACCCTTCTTTATTAAGGAAGGCAACCCGTCCCCATGAACGTCGAAACAACCGTCCTCCTAACCATCCTGGTCCCCATCCTGGGCTCCTTCGCGGCGCCGCTCGCCGGGCTCGCCGCGAGGCGCGTCCGCTCGATCTGGGCCGTCCTGGTGAGCGGCGCGACGGCCGTCTTGCCGCTGACCCTCCTCCCCTTCGCTCTCAAGGGAGGGGAGCTCGTCGTCCGCAAGAGCCTGGCCATGGGCTTCGACTTCATCCTCGTCGTCGATCCCCTATCGATCTACATGGCCGCGGTGTCGTCCTTCGTCGGCTTCCTCATCGTCGTCTATTCCGTGGGCTACATCCACAAGGAAGAGAACCAGAGCGAGTATTACCTGATGGTCCTGCTCTTCATCGGGGCCATGATGGGTCTCGTCTTCTCCGGGAACCTCATCTTCATGTACCTCTTCTGGGAGATCATCGCCATCGCCTGCTGGCGGCTGATCGGCTTCTACCGCGAGCCGGCCCACGTCCGCAAGGCCGACAAGGCGTTCCTGATCACGTTCTTCGGCGCCGTGGTCATGCTCCTCGGGTTCATCCAGATCTACGGCGTCACCAACACCTTCGACCTCACGGCCATGCGCGGCACGGCCATTCCCGGGACGGCCGTCCTGCTCATCCTCTTCGGCCTGTTCTCCAAGTCGGCCACGATCCCGCTCCACACCTGGCTGCCCGACGCGGGCGTGGCTCCGACGACGGTCACCGCCCTGCTCCACGCCGCCGTCCTGGTCAAGATCGGCGTCTACGCCTTCGCCCGGCTCTTCATCTACACCTTCCGCATCCCCGACGGCTGGCAGGACGCCCTGCCGATCATCGTCATGGTCTCCAGCCTGGTCGCGGCCGGCGCGGCCGTCATGGAGAACGATCTCAAGAGGATCCTGGCCTACTCGACGGTCAGCCAGATCGGCTACATCTTCCTCGGCTTCACCATGATGAACGCCACCGGCGTGTCCGGGTCCCTTCTCTTCATCCTGACCCACGGCCTGGCCAAGGCCGGGCTCTTCCTCTGCGCCGGCATCGTCATCCATGCCGTCCACACCAAGGACATCCGGGAGATGGGCGGTCTCATCAAGACCATGCCGGTCACCGCCGTGGCCTTCTTCGTCTGCTCTTTCTCCGTCATCGGCCTGCCGCCCCTCGGCGGGTTCTTCGCGAAGTTCCTGGTCATCCTCGGCACCGTCCGGGCCGGCCATCCCTGGATCGCCGGGCTGGGCCTGTTCACGGCCGTGCTGACCATGTTCTATCTGTTCAAAGTCTTCAATCTGGTGTTCCTGGGTGAGGCCAAGCATCCGGCCCCCGAAGGGACGAAATCCATGGTCTATGTCGTCGCCGTGCTGGCCGTGCTCAGCCTGGCGGCCGGGCTGTTCGTGTCCTTCCCGATGAAGCTCGTGAACGTCGCGACGACGCAGATGAGTTGGTGGCTCCGATGACGTCCAAAATGCTCCTTCTTCCCATCCTGCTGCCGGCCGTCCTGGCCGTCGTGCTCCTCCTCCTGCCCCGGACGCTCCGGCTCCTCCGCGACGTCCTGGCCGTCGTCGGGGCGGGCGTCCTCGTCTATTACGGCTTCGTCCTCTTCGCCGTGAAGGACCTCCGCTACGCGGTCCCCTGGCTGGGGCTGGGCATCGATTTCGATCTCCGCCTCTACCAGTTCTCGGCGTTCATCCTCCTCGCCCTGGCCGGGTTCCTGTTCCTGATCGCGCTCTACACCACGGCCAAGATGAAGGGCGCCCCCCGGGAGCGCGAATTCATGGCCTATGTCTTCCTGACGGCCGCCTTCGCCAACGGGGCGGCCCTGGCCAACAATTTCGTGCCGCTCGTCTTCTTCTGGGAGGGCCTGCTGGTCACCCTGTACGGCATGATCACGATCGGCGGCCGGCCGACCTCGGGCCGGACGGCGGTCAAGGCCGTGCTCATCAGCGGCTTCTGCGACTTCTCGATGATCCTCGGCATCGCCCTGCTCTGGAGTATCTCCGGCACGGCGACGATGTCGGAGATCTCGGTCGAGCCGACGGGTCTCGCCGCCGTGGCCTTCGTCCTGATGATGGTCGGGGCCGCCGGCAAGGCCGGGGCCATGCCCTTCCACACCTGGATCCCCGACGCCGCCATCGACGCCCCGGTGACTTTCATGGCCTTCCTGCCGGCCGCTTTCGAGAAGCTCCTCGGGATCTACCTCCTGGCCCGCATCTCCCTTGATTTCTTCAAGATCCGGCCGGGGAGCGGCCTTTCGATCCTGCTCATGATCGTCGGCGCCGTGACCATCGTCCTGGCCGTCCTCATGGCCCTGGTCCAAAAGGACCTGAAGAAGCTCCTCTCCTACCACGCCATCAGCCAAGTCGGCTACATGATCCTCGGCATCGGGACGGCCATCCCCATCGGCATCGCCGGGGGCATCTTCCATATGATCAACCACGCCATGTACAAGAGCGGCCTCTTCCTGAGCGCCGGCTCGGTCGAGCATCGCATGGGCACGACCGAGCTCAAGAAGCTCGGCGGCCTGCGCCGGGACATGCCGCTCACGGCCTTCGGCTTCACCGTCTGCGCCCTGGCCATCTCGGGCGTCTGGCCGCTCAACGGCTTCGTTTCCAAGGAGATGGTCTTCCACGGCGCCCTCGAGACCGGCTACACCGTCTTCGCCATCGCCGCCTGGATCGGGGCCATCTTCACCTTCGCCTCGTTCCTCAAGGCCGGCCACTCGATCTTCTTCGGAGAGCGGACCCGCGAGGTCCCCGAGGCCCGGGAAAGCCAGCCGGCCATCGTCATCCCCATCCTGGTCCTGGCCGGCCTGTGCATCCTCTTCGGCGTCTACAACAAGCTGCCCCTGACCCTGCTCATCCAGCCCATACTCGCCGGCCGCTTCGAAGCCGGCGAGCCGATCGACTTCACCGGCCACGCCCTGGCCGTCTTCAACCCGGTCGCCCTCATCTCGATCGGCTGCCTGGTCCTGGCCTTCCTGCTCCACCGCTACGGCTTCCTGAAGTCGGGGCGCAAGGCTTACCTGGCCTCCGAGCCGGTCCACAACCTGCCGCTCATGCACCAGGCCTACGACCTGGCCGAGCGCCGCGTCTTCGATCCGTACGAACAGGGCGTCAAGGTCCTCCAGGGGCTGTCGGCGGTCCTGTACAAGGGCATCGACCGGCCCATCGACTTCTTCTTCGAGAAGATCGTCACCGTCACCGGCGAGAAATTCACCGGCATCCTGAGGAAGGCCCACAACGGGCATTACGCGAACTACCTGGCCTGGTGCCTGGCCGGCCTCATCATCGTGGCGGGCGTCGTCAGCCTGCTGGCGAAATAGAGAGGAGGAGCGTTGATCATACTCTTCGTCGTCCTTCCGCTCATCGTGGCGGGCATATTGCCTCTCGTCGGCAAGATCTCGCGGCGCGTCCTTCCGGACGTGCTGGCCAACGCGACCCTGCTCGTCCTGCTCGTTTACGCGGCGGTCTCCGGGCGCGCCCTCATCGCGGGCGGGCCGGTCCTCCAGCAACTGTCCTGGCTCGGCGAGGCGGTCAACCTCCGGCTGGCCCTGGACGGGTTCAGCCTGTTCATGCTCCTGGCCGTCGCGCTGGTCGGCCTGGCGGCCTCCCTGTTCTCGATCGACTACATGGAGCACTACGGGGCCAAGGCGAACTACTACGCCCTGTACCTGGTTATGATCGCCGGCATGAACGGCCTCATCCTGGCCACGGACCTGTTCAGCGTGTACGTCTTCCTCGAAGTGGCGGCCATCGCCTCCTACGCCCTCGTCGCCTACGGTCTGACCCACGACGGGCTCGAGGCCGCCTTCAAGTACCTGATGCTCTCGGTCGTCGGCTCGGCCTTCATCGTGGCCGCGATCGCCGTCGTCTTCGGCATGACCGGCAGCCTCGATTTCGCGGCCGTGGCCGCCGGGCTCCAGGAGCTCAAGGCTGGGCCCGTCCTGGCCATCGCCTCGGCCTTCTTCCTCCTGGGTTTCGGCCTCAAGGCGGCCCTCGTGCCGTTCCACGCCTGGCTGCCCGACGCCCACCCTTCGGCCCCGGCGCCCATCTCGGCCGTCCTGTCCGGACTCCTGATCAAGGTCTCCGGCGTGTACGCCATGACCCGCGTCTTCCTCAACGTCTTCGGCCTGACGCCGGCCCTGTCCACGGTCTTGATGTGGCTCGGGGTCATCTCGATGGTCGTCGCGGCCTTCCTGGCGCTCGGGCAGAAGGACATGAAGCGGATGCTGGCCTACTCGTCGATCAGCCAGGTCGGCTATGTCGTCCTGGGGATCGGCATCGGGACGCCGCTCGGCATCGCCGGCGGGCTCTTCCATCTCTTCAACCACGCCCTGGCGAAAGGGCTGCTGTTCTTGACCAGCGGCTCCGTCCAGCAGGCGACCGGCACCCGCGACCTCGACGAGATGGGCGGGCTGGCCAAGCGCATGCCGGTCACGGCCGCGACGAACCTCATCGGGGCCCTGTCGATCTCCGGCGTGCCGCCGCTGAACGGCTTCTGGTCGAAGCTGATCATCATCGTGGCCCTGGTCCAGGCCGGCTACCCGGTCTTCGCCGTCATCGCCGTCCTGGCCTCGGTCCTGACCCTCTGGTACTACCTCCTCATGCAGCGGAAAGCCTTCTTCGGCAAGCTCAACGAGAAGTGGGCGGCCGTCAAGGAGGCGCCCTTCTGGATGACGGTGGCTACCGTCCTCCTGGCCCTCCTCTGCGTGGGGATCGGCATCCTCTTTGCGTCGACCGTCTCGACCTGGATCCAGCCCGCCGCGGACGTCCTCGCGGACGGGGTCCATGCCGTGACCGGATCGTGGGGATTTTAGACGATGATCCTGCAAACAGCCCTGCTCATCGGTTTGGTGATCTTCTCGGTCCTGGCCATCCTGCTCAAGGACCTGCTCAAATCGGCCATCTCCCTGGCCCTGGCCAGCCTCCTCCTGGGGATCATCTTCTTCCGGATGAACGCCCCGTACGCCGGCGTTTTCGAGATCTCCGTCGTCGCCGGTCTCATCACGGTCCTGTTCGTCCTGACGATCGCCCTGACCGGAAAGGGCGAGGATGTCCGCGAGTCGCGGCTCGTGAACTGGGTCTTCCCGCTCGTCTTCGCGGCCTTCCTGGTCATCGACGCCCTGGTCATGAAGGGCCTGCTCGGACAGGTCCCGGCCCTGGCCTCCGGCGCGGAGTCGGGCTCCTTCGGGGAGGTCCTCTGGAAGGCCAGGACGTTCGATCTCGTCGGCCAGATCGCGGTCATCCTGGCCGGCGTTTTCGCGGTCCTGGCCCTGTTCCGCAAGAGAGACAAACATGACTAACACCTGGTATCTCTACCTCTTTTTCGCGGCCGCCCTCGTCGGCGCAGGCCTCCTCGGCCTCCTGGGCAAGCGGAACCTGATCAAGCTCTTCATCGCCATCGAGGTCATCGGCAAGGGCATCAGCCTGCTGCTCCTCGGGACCGGTTTCGCCAAGGCCAGCATCCTGACCGCCCAGGCCCTGGTCATCACCTACATCGTCATCGAGGTCAGCCTCGTGGCCACCGCGCTGGCCCTGATCATCAACATCTACCGGCACACGAAGTCGCTGGACATCCGCGGTCTGGCCAAGCTGAAAGGGTAAGCCATGACAGGACTCGGCATCCTCCTCTCCCCGCCCGTCGCCTTCTTCGTCTTCCTGGCCGCGGCCTTCGGCCTCTACGGCCTGGGCAAGGGCATGGCGCCCAAGCTGACCAGGGCCGGCGGCAAGCTGACCACCTACGCCTGCGGCGAGAACATTCCCGGGGTCAAGGTCCAGTTCGGCTACCGGCTGTTCTTCTTCATCGCCCTGTTCTTCACGATGATGCACGTCGCGGTGCTGGTCATCGCCACGGTCCCGTCGGGCAAGATCGTCTTCTTCGCGCTGTTCTACCTGATCATGATCGTCCTGTCCGTCTCGGCCCTGATCACAAGGAGTTAACATGCTCAATAAGCTCGCCCGCTGGTCCAGGATCAAGTCGCCCTGGATCCTGCACCTCAACTCGGGCGCCTGCAATGCCTGCGATATCGAGATCGTCGCCGCGTTGACGCCGCGCTTCGACGTCGAGCGCTTCGGGATCCTGCTCAAGGCCACCCCCCGGCACGCCGACGTCATCATCGCCACCGGACCTGTGACGCGCCAGATCAAGGACCGGATCATCCGCATCTACGAGCAGACGCCCGACCCCAAGTTCGTCATCGCCGTCGGCGCCTGCGCCATGGCCGGCTGCGTCTACCGCGGGGCGTATAATGTCATGGGCGGCCTCGATCAGGTCATCCCGGTCGACATGTACGTGCCCGGCTGCCCGGCTCGGCCCGACGCCATCATCGACGGCGTCGTCAAGCTGCTCGGAAAACTCTAGCCCTGGGGGAAACGCCATGTCCGACATCGAGATCGTCGAAAGCCTGAAGCGGGACCTCGGGGCCAAAGCCCTCGAGATCATGAACCCCGACCGCCGCCGCATCTTCCTCAAGGTCGGGGCGCCGGAGCTCGTCCCGGCCGTGACCCTCCTCAGGGACAAATACGACTGCGCCTACCTGGCCACGATCAGCGGGGTCGACAAGGGCGAGACCTTCGAGCTCCTGTATCACTTCGCCTCGCCGGCCGCCAGCATCACCGTCCGGACCGAGATCCCGCGGGCCGAGCCTCGGATCGCCTCGATCTGCGCGGTCATCCCCGGCGCCATCTTCTACGAGCGCGAGATCCAGGAGATGTTCGGCATCACCGTCGAGGGCATCCCCGACCCGCGCCGCCTCAACCTGCCCGACGACTGGCCCGACGGCCAATACCCGTTGAGGAAGGATTGGAAGCACGTCCGGCCGGTCGAAGTCATCCCCGGAGGAAAGTCATGAACTTCCAGATCCCCATCGGTCCCCAGCATCCGGCCCTGAAGGAGCCGATCAGCCTGCGCATGACCGTCGACGGGGAGGTCATCACCGACGCCGACATCCGCCTCGGGTACAACCACCGCGGCCTGGAGAAGCTGGCCGAGGAGAAGACCTGGGTCCAGAACATCTACCTGACCGAGCGCATCTGCGGCATCTGCTCCCACTCCCACGCCACCTGCTACGTCCAGGCCGTCGAGAAGATCATGGAGATCATGCCGCCCCGCCGGGGCCTCTACATCCGCTACCTCGTCTCCGAGCTCGAGCGCGTCCACAGCCACCTCCTCTGGCTCGGCGTCGCCGGCCACGAGGCCGGCTTCGACTCCTTCTTCATGTACACCTGGCGGGACCGGGAGATCGTCATGGACCTCCTGGAGATGATCTCCGGCAACCGCGTCCACTACGCCATGAACACGATCGGCGGCGTCCGGCGGGACATCGACGAGGGCCAGAAGGCCAAGATCCTCGAGGGCATCGCCACGCTGAAGAAGCGGAGCGAGTACTATTTCGGGATCGGCGCCAACGAGCCGAGCTTCGTCGCCAGGATCGCCGGCGTCGGCCCCCTGACCAAGCAGCAGGCCATCGATCTCTGCACCGTCGGTCCCGTCGCCCGGGCCTCGGGCGTCGCCCGCGACGTCCGGAAGGACGACCCCTACGCCGTCTACGACGAGCTCGACTTCGAGCTCTGCACCTCGGACAGCGGCGACGTCCTCGGGCGGGTCGTCGTCCGGGTCCTGGAGCTTCTCCAGTGCTACCGGATGATCGAGCAGATGGTCAAGGGCCTGCCCGACGGCGACATCGTCGTCAAGGCGCCCCGCAAGGCCAAGCCCGGCGAGGCCCTCGCCCGCTACGAAGCGCCCCGCGGCGAGAACACGCACTACGTCAAATCCAACGGAGGGGACAAGCCCGAGCGGCTCAAGGTCCGGGCCCCCACCCTGGCCAACTACCCGGCGACGGTGGTCATGCTGCGCAAGGGCTTCATCGCCGACATCCCCTTGATCTTCGCCGCCATCGATCCGTGCATCTGCTGCGCCGAGCGGGCCGTGACCCTGATCAACGCCCGCAGCGGCGAGGAATCGGTCGTCACGATGAGCGACCTGCGCCGGCAGGGGCTCGACCGGTCCAAGAATGCC
>JBAVUQ010000134.1:0-5937 GCA_049696855.1 Candidatus Aminicenantales bacterium | reverse complement strand
CGGGTACGAAACGAACGGGATCGGAGGAGGCCGGGTCATCCTGCTTCCCGACGGGCGATTCCGGATGTATTACGGGGGGGACGGCGATCACGGGCGGCTCTTGAGCGCCGTGTCGACCGACGGCTTGAATTTCACCCGGGAAGACGGCGTCCGGCTCGATATCCTTTGCCCGCCCGAAGGCGGGGCTCCGGGCATCACGCCGATCATCGACGCCCTGGGGACATTCCACACCTTCTCCCGGGCCGTCCGGTGCACGGGCAATTA
Organism: Candidatus Aminicenantales bacterium; assembly: GCA_049696855.1. Taxonomy (GTDB): domain Bacteria; phylum Acidobacteriota; class Aminicenantia; order Aminicenantales; family Saccharicenantaceae; genus RBG-16-66-30. The sequence continues at coordinate 5,673 of JBAVUQ010000134.1, read as the reverse complement.
TGTCAACACCAAAGCGGGCCTTTTCGACGGGACGACGACGGACGGCCTGACCATCGCCCTCGCGGCATCGCCGTTCGTCGCGGGCTATTCCAAGGATGGGACCGTCGCCAATCAGGTCGAGCCCGAGGACTTCACCGTCGTGCAGACGCCCCAGGGCCTCAGGGTCTATTTCATCCTCTATAACGCCGGCCAGGTTATCCCCGAGACGGCGCTCTACAGCGTCATCAACACGTCGATCAAGTAGACGGCCGTCCGGTCCCCGGCAAGGTTCCTCTCCCCGGCATCGTTTCCGTCCGCGGCCTGGCCTTGGTCTTAACCCAAAATTGTCCCGTCCTTAATCGTTCCTTAACCAGGTCTCCTTATCATGCCTATGAAGAACATCAAAACAAGGAGACATGCTCATGCGCAAAGTCCTAGGAAAGGTCCGCGACGTCGTTCTGGGCCTGATGATGCTGCCGATGGTCACCCTGATGAGCCTGATGGGCCAGACGACCACGCCTCCGCCTCAGACCTTTTCGGCCACCGTCTACCTGGACTATCGGTACTTCCTGTCGGACGCCGGGCCCGTCACCCTCAAACCCGGAGCAGACACGACGGCCTACCTCAACAACCAGTTCGTGTTCCGCCGGGCCTACTTCACCTATGAGAACAAGATCAGCGACAATCTGAAGTTCCGCTTCCGCATCGATGCCGATAACACGGCCAATGTCACTGGGGTCACGCTGACCGGGTCGCCGGTCTCGGGCGTTACCCTGGGCAAGGACGACAAGCTTCGTCCGTTCATCAAACACCTCTACCTCGAGTATTCGAACTTCATCGTCCCCAAGATGGTCCTGAACGTCGGCATGATCGAGACCCTGACCTTCAAGCCGGCCGAGGACCGCTGGGGTCTGCGCAGCGTCGCTAAGACCCTCGTGGACGGCTACCAGGACATCACCAAGCAGTCCGTCGCGGCCACGAGCGCGGACATCGGAGCCACCCTGAAGTACTCCGCCGCCAAGTTTTTCCGCCTCGCGGCGGGGATCTATAACGGCGGCGGCTACTCTCACCTCGAGACCGACCAATTCAAGAAGCTCGAGCTCCAGGCCCAGCTCACTCCTGTGCCCGGGATCTCCGTCGTCGGCTACTACGATTATGAGCGCAAGCTCCCGGTCGCGTCCCTGCCGGCCGAGGTCAAGCCGCAGGCGGCGACGTACAAGGTCGACGGCTTCTTCGAGATGGTCAAGAACCTGGTCGTCGGCGGCGAGTGGTTCACCTACAAGGCCGACCTCAATCAGACCGGCGGCGAAAGGTTCAACCGGGGGGGCTGGTCCGCATTCGGCCGCTACGCGGTCAAGCCCGACAAGCTCTCCCTGTTCGCGCGCTACGACAGCTATCAGCCCAACAGCCTGGACCGGGATCAGGACCTGGACCTGGTCATCGCCGGGTTCGACTGGGCGCCCTATCACGCCAGCTGGAGGCTCCAGCCCAATGTCTGGTTCTATAACTACAAGAACGGCGCACGTTACAACGCCAACGCCGCGAAGAACAGCGACGTCGTGTTCAACATGACGTTCTTCCTGTCCTTCTAAGAATAAAAAGGGAGAAATGAGATGAAGAAAACGATCGTCATCATGGGCCTCTGTCTGGCCCTCCTCCGCGGTCTTCTTCCGGCCGCTCCGGCCCGGAAGATGATCCAGATCAAGGGGTCGGACACCATGGTCAACCTCGTCCAGATCCTGGCCGAGGACTACATGGGCAAGACGCCCGGGGCGGCCATCGCCGTCCTCGGCGGCGGTTCGGGCACCGGCATCACCGGCCTCATCAACCAGACCTGCGACATCGCCGACCACTCCCGGGAGTGGAAGCCGAAGGAGATCGACCAGGCATGGGAGAAGGGCGTCAACCCCAAGTTCTTTGTCGTGGCCGTCGATGGCCTGAGCATCGTCGTCAACGAGAAGAACCCGATCGACCAGCTGACCATGGCTCAGGTCGGCGCCCTCTACCGCGGCGACGTCAAGAACTGGAAGGCCCTGGGCGACTATCAGACGCCGGTCTCCCTCTACGGCCGCCAGTCCAACTCCGGGACCTATGTCTTCATGCAGGAGTTCGTCCTCGGCAACAAGAACTACTCGACCGACATGAAAGAGATGAACGGCAACGCCCAGATCATTGAGGGCATCCTCCAGGATGAGGGCGCGGTCGGCTACGTCGGCGTGGGCTACCTTTACGACGAGAACCATCAGATCCGCAAGGGCCTCAAGGTTCTCAGGATCTCCAAGGAGCCGAAGGGCACCGGCTATTTGCCCACCGACAAGGCCGCCGTCGACTCCGGCAATTACCCGATCGCCAGGCCCCTCTATATGGCCACGAACGGCAAGCCCAAGGCCGACGTCGCCCAGTTCCTGAATTGGATCGTCGGTCCCGAAGGACAGGCCATCGTCGAGCGCGAAGGGTTCTTCACGATCGGCGAAGGCAAGTACAAAGCTGCGAACGACAAGAGCTTCAAATGAGTTGACCCCTCGGCGAGGTTCGCACAGATTACGCGGGGGAAGAGAGCTTTGACCGGGCCATGAGAAAAAAGAAGTGGACCGACCTCAAAGAAGCGGCGATTAAAGCCTTTTTCTTCACCTGCGGCATCCTGGCCATCCTCGTCCTCATCGGCATCTTCCTGACCCTCCTGGTTACGGCTGTTCCCGCTTTCCGGGAGATCAAGGTCTCCGAATTCCTTGGCAGCACCCACTGGGACCCCACGTCTCCCGAAAAGGCCGAATACGGCCTCCTGTCCATGATCGTGAGCACTCTCATGGTCACGGCCGGAGCCCTGGTGCTGGCCGTCCCGATAGGGATCGGTGTCGCGGCTTATCTTTCGGACGTCGCCCACTGGCGGGTCCGGGAGATCCTCAAGCCGGTCATCGAGATCCTGGCCGGGATCCCCTCCGTCGTCGTCGGGTTCCTCGGCCTGGTGATGTTCGGCCCGGCCATCGCCCGCATCTTCCATATCGGCAACGGCCTGAACGCCTTGAACGGGAGCATCCTCCTGGCCATCATGTCGCTGCCGACGATCATCAGCATCTCCGAGGACTCCCTCAACGCCGTGCCGCGCGCCTATACCGAAGCCTCCCTGGCCCTCGGCGCTTCCCGCTGGCAGACCCTCCTGCGGGTCAAGCTGCCCGCCGCCCTGTCCGGGATCATCGCCGCCTGCATGCTGGGCATGGGCCGGGCCATCGGCGAGACTATGACCGTCCTCATGGCCACCGGGAATGCCCGGTCCTTTCCCCATGGATTCCTCGATTCCGTGAGGACGATGACCGCCAATATCGCCATCGAGCTCGGCGAGGTTCCCTATTACACGACCCATTATTATGCGCTCTTCGCCATCGGCTTGGTCCTCTTCATCATGACCTTCGCCGTCAACCTCATCGCCGATGTCGTTCTCCGTAAGTACCAGGAGCGCGAACAATGAAGCCGGCGGTCCGGAAAAAGATCATTCAGGCCATGGGCTTCCTGGCCCTGCGGGCGGCCATGTTCCTCGTCCTGGCCATCCTGCTGCTGTTCCTCTACGACATCGGGAAGAAGGGCGGCGGGGTCATCTCGTGGGAATTCCTGTCCCAGGCCCCGCGGCGGGGCATGACCGAAGGGGGCATCTTCCCGGCCATCTTCGGCACATTCCTCGTGACCGTCATCACCGCCGTTTTGTCCGTCCCGCTGGGCATGTGCGCCGCGATCTACCTCAACGAATACGCGAAACAGACGGGCTTGACCCGGCTCATCCGTTTGTCCATCCGCAACCTCTCGGGCGTTCCCTCGATCGTCTACGGGCTCTTCGGCGTCATCCTCTTCGTCAACGTCATGCGTTTCGGGACCTCGGTCCTCTCGGCCGGACTGACCTTGGGGCTCATGACCCTGCCTTGGACGATCACGGCCAGCGAGGAGGCCCTGAAAACCATCCCCAATTCCTATCGCGAAGGCGCCCTGGCCCTGGGGGCGACGAAATGGCAGACGATCCGGACCAACGTCCTGCCCTATGCCGTCCCCGGCATGTTGACAGGAACCGTCCTCGGCCTGGCCCGGGCGGCGGGGGAGACGGCCCCGATCCTGTTCACCGGGGCCGCCTTTTATCTGCCGTTCCTGCCGAAGTCCCTCGGCGACCAGTTCATGGCCCTGCCTTACCACCTCTACATCATGGCCACCCAGCACCACGCCATCCTCCAGGTCCGCCCCCTGGCCTATGGAACCGCCCTCGTCCTGATCGTCCTCGTTTTGGGCATGAACATGACGGCTGTCGTCATCCGGTACCGGCTGAGAAGGAAACAGCGATGAGCAGCCCAGAGAGCGCGATCAAGATCCGGGCCCGGAACCTCGATTTCTACTACGGAACGGTCCGAGCCCTCAAGAATGTCGCTATCGACTGTTACGACCGGAAGGTCACGGCCATCATCGGACCGTCCGGATGCGGCAAGTCGACGTTCATCCGGACTCTCAACCGCATGAACGACGTCATCGCTGGAACGCGGGTCGAGGGAACGGTCCTCCTCGACGGGAGCGACATCAACGCTCCCGACGTCGACGTCGTCGAGCTCCGCCGCCGCGTGGGCATGGTCTTCCAGAAGCCGAATCCTTTTCCCAAGTCGATCTTCGACAACATCGCCTACGGTCTCCGGATCAACGGCCTGCGGGACAGGAAGAAGCTCGAGGAAACCGTCGAACGGAGCCTGCGGGGCGCCGCGCTGTGGGACGAGGTCAAGGACCGCCTCGACGAAAACGCTTTCGCCCTGTCCGGAGGGCAGCAGCAGCGCCTCTGCATCGCCCGGTCCCTGGCCGTCGAACCGGAGGTCATTCTTTTCGATGAGCCTTGCTCGGCCATCGACCCCATCGCCACGGCCAAGGTCGAGGACTTGATTGAGGACCTCAAGAAAAGCTACACTGTCGTCATCGTGACCCATAACATGCAGCAGGCGGCCCGGGTGTCCGACTTCACGGCCTTCATGATGCTCGGCGAGCTTGTCGAATTCGATGTCACCGAGAAGATCTTCACCAACCCGGCCAACAAGCTGACCGAGGACTACGTCACGGGCCGGTTCGGATAGGGGGATGGCCCGCAGGGGAGGTTGCCGATGTCGAGAACAGAACGCCCGTTCGACGAAGAGCTGAAGGCGCTCAAAGAAAAGCTCCTCGGGATGGCCTCCCGGGCCGAGGAGCAGATCGCCCTGGCCATCCGGGGACTCAAGGACCGCGACGAGGGGCTGGCCTGCCAGGTCCTCGACCGGGAGGAGTCCGTCAACCTCCTCGACATCGAGATCGACGAGATGTGCATGCGCCTGCTGGCCCTGCGCCAGCCCATGGCCACGGACCTGCGGTTCATCACCTCGGCCATGAAGATCAGCAACGATCTCGAGCGCATCGGCGACCTGGCGGTGAACATCGCCGAGCGGACGATCGATCTCCTCAAGAGCCCGCAGCTCAAGCCGCTGATCGACATTCCGCGCATGGCCCAGCTGTCCCAGGACATGGTCCGGGACGCCCTCAATGCGTTCGTCAACGGCGATGACAAGCTCGCCCGCGACGTCTGCGAGCGGGACGACAAGGTCGACCAGCTCAACGACCAGGTCTTCCGGGAGCTGCTGACGTACATGATGCAGGACCCGGGGACGATCTCGCGGGCCGTCGACCTCATCCTCGTCGGCCGCCACC
>JBAVUQ010000133.1:0-17073 GCA_049696855.1 Candidatus Aminicenantales bacterium | reverse complement strand
TTCAAGCCGGCGCTCATGGTCGCGGCCGAGAGGAGGACCAACCTCGTCCTGGCCCGGGCCGCCGGTCTCGATCCCGGCGAGAAGGACCGGACGCTCGCCGCCCTCGTCAAGACCCTCGACCGGCTCCTCGACCGCGACTTCGCCTGCGGCCTCTATCATTATCTCCACGCCCAGGTCGACGGCCATCTCGGCGACATGCGACGCGCCTACGAGGAGGCGGTCATGGCCCGCGAGCTCGGCCTGCCGTCCGCGAAGATCGGGCGAGACAACGACAACCAGCTCGTGTATTGTTATGTCCGTCTGCGCGATTTGCTGCCCCCGGCCGAACGGGATGCCCTGACGGCGGCCCAGCGGCGCTGGGCGGCCAAGTGGGGCTGGCGGGACGACCGGACGCCGGCCTGGAAGAAGGAGTGACCGATGCTGCCGACGATCGCCTGGCGAGGCCGTTCCCTCATCATGATCGACCAGCGCAAGCTCCCCGGGCAGGAGATCTACGTCCGCTGCCGCACCTACATCCAGGTGGCCCAGGCCATCGAGAAGATGGTCGTGCGCGGCGCTCCGGCCATCGGCATCGCCGCGGCTTACGGCCTGGTCCTGGGGGCGATGGCCCTGAGAGCGGAGACGGGGCGCTCGCTCGACCGCGATTTCGAGAAGGTCTATAAACGCCTCGAGCGGACGCGGCCGACCGCCCGGAACCTCTTCTGGGCCCTGGAGAAGATGAGGGCGGTCTACGAGCGGACGCGGTCCGAGGGCTTGCCGGTCATCCGTGCGGCCCTACTGGACGAAGCCAAGGCCATCGAACGCGAGGACGCAGAAACCAACCGGGCCATCGGGCGACACGGCCAGGGCCTGCTCGGCGACGGCTGGACCGTGCTCACGCACTGCAACGCCGGGGCGCTGGCCACGGCCGCATACGGCACGGCGCTCGGCATCGTCCGGGCGGCGGTCGCGGAGGGCAAGTCGATCCGGGTCTTCGCCGACGAGACCCGGCCCTTCCTCCAGGGCGCGCGCCTGACCGTCTGGGAGCTCGACCGGGACGGCATCCCGGTCGTCCTCATCACCGACGGCATGGCCGGCTGGTTCATGCGCCGGGGCGAGATCAAGGCCGTCGTCGTCGGGGCCGACCGGATCGCCCGCAACGGCGACACGGCCAATAAGATCGGGACCTATTCGCTGGCCGTCCTGGCCAAAGAGAACGGCATCCCCTTCTATGTCGCGGCGCCGACGAGCACGATCGACCTCACGCTCTCTGACGGGGGCGGCATCCCCATCGAGGAGCGGAGCCCGGACGAGGTCCGCGAGATCGGCGGGCGCCTGATCACCGTTCCTTATGTGGAGGTGCGCAACCCCGCTTTCGACGTCACGCCGGCCTCGTACATCACGGCCATCGTCACGGAGCGCGGCGTCTGCCGCCCGCCTTACGAGAAGAGCCTCGGCGGCTCGGCGAGATGAGGCGATCGAGCGGGACGGTCGAGAAAAAGGGGGACACAATACTCATTTCCGAATTCCAAGCCGGAAAATGCAATGCCCATAACGAGCCAGGAAGCTGACGCTACGCGAGAGAATGGGAACTTCATCTCGTCGGGACGGGGAGACGCCGGGAAAGCGGACCTGGGGATGCCCGACCATCGTCCCTTCTTTTCGAATTTCCTCAGCGATGATGAGGGGAGGCTCTACGTCATTCGTTTTAAGACCATCCTCGAGCGGGACACTCCGGCGAGGGACATCGATGTCTTTTCCAAGGACGGCCTCTATCTCTACAGGCTGGCCTGGCCGTTCAGTCCCGAGGTCATCAAAGGCGGTTTCCTTTATGAGGTCCGTCAGGACGAGGACAAAGGCCTCACCAGAATCATTCGTTATCGGATAGCGAATTGGAGCGATTTCAAGGTCGAATAGCTGGCTTGAAAGCTTAAAATGAATCGATCGAAGAACCTGATCGAAAAATGAAAAGGACGAAGAGCACTATCGCGGGCGGAATGCTCGTCCTCTTATCGGCGTTCGCCGTCCCGGGCGGCGGCGGGCAGGATCCGGCGCCCGTCGGCTATATCTCGAAAGACCGGGTCGTCGAGCTCGCGACGGCCGCCGACGGCTCGATCGCCTCCTTCGCGCCATCTCCCACGGCCCTGGCCTCCTTAGCCGCCCTGGTCGACCCCGTCAGCGTCCGGATGTTCCTTTGTGCTTCGCGCCCGGCCGACCTCAGGCTCGCCGCGGCCGTGGGGCTGACCGCGGAAGCCGCCGTATGTCCCGCCCTTTCCGTCGAATTCATCGCCGTCACCGAGGACTTGAGTGAGCCGAAGGCCCTGATCTCGGACAACGCCGTCACCAAGGCCCTGGAGATCATCGTCTATTGGATGGGCGCCGAGGTCGGGCGGATGCACCCCGAAGCCGGGGCCTCGATCGATACCGACCTGGCCGATTTTATCTTTCAGGCCCGGACCCAGATCGCCCAGGAGATGATCCTCGACAACGAGTTTTTCAAGTTCACGTTCCATAAGGACCTTCTGGCGCTCGACTGCAAGCGTTGCCATGGGCCGGCTGGGAGCGGACTCCCTGGAGCGACGAACTAACCCTGCTTTTTGCCGAAGAGCTGCCGCGCCTCGCGCGCCTTCTCGGCGCCCCAGGCCCTGAGGCCGTCCCCGTGATAATAGAGGACGGGAATGACGATGAAGACGAGGATCGTCGAGCTCGTCAAGCCGCCGACCGTGCACAGGGCCAGCGAAGACCAGATCTGCCTCTTGTTGGCCTCCGCGCCGATGAGGAGCATCGGCAGCATGCCGAAGATGGTCGTCGACGTGGTCATGAAGATGGGCCGTACCCGGTCCTTCGTGCCGCGGACGACGGCTTCGAGGAGCCCCAGCCCCTGCCGCCTCCTCAGGTTGATGTGATCGACGAGGAGGATCGAGTTGCTGACGACGATGCCCGACAGCAGGATGACGCCGATGTAGGCCGTCGGGTCGAAGGGCGCCTTGGCCACCACGAAGGCGACGAAAACGCCGATGAGCGCGAGCGGCACAGCCAGCATGATGAAGAAGGGCAGGATGAAGGACTCGTAGAGCGCCGCCAGGATCATGAAGATGATGACCAGGGCGACGGCGATGGCGAAGTTGATCTGCTTCTGCTCCTCCTCGGTCACGTACCACGGCTCGTCGAGAGTCGCCGAGAAGCCCGGCGCCAGGTGGAGCGAGGCGAACACCCCCTTGCGGTAGCGGTCCTCGGCCTTGGACGGGCCGCGGAACTCCCACATGATCGTCTGCTGGAACTGCTGGTTCTCGCGGTCGATCGAGCCGGGGATGGGCGTCTCGGCGAACGCGGCGATCTCGCCGAGACGAAGGTATTCCCCGCCCCTCGTTTGGATGAGGGCCTCCCTGAGCGCGCGCATGTCGAGCGTCGCGGCGTCGGGGTATTTGACCGAGACGGTGACATCCTTGCCTTCCGTCCGGATCCGGGCCGGCTGGCCGAAGGTGCCCTGGATCATCGTCTGCAGGCTGAAATAGAGGTAGGCCGGGTCGATGTCGTAGCGCTTGAGCGCGGTCTTGTCGATCTTGAGGATGTCCTCGAGCGTGTCTCCCCGCCACCAGCCGTAGCGGCTCGAGACCGTCCGGACCTCCTTGATCCTCGGGTTGCGGCGCAGGGTCTTTTCGAGGTCGCCCGTGATCTCCTTCAGCTTCTTGAGATTGTAGCCGTAGAACTTGATGCGCGAGCTGTAATACGTTCCCGCGCCCATGCTCGACGAATAAAATTGAGGGTCGAAACCCATGACGCCGATGTCGATGCCGGCGAACTGGGTGGCCAGCTGGATGAGCTCTTCTTTCAGGGCATAGGGTCTATAGGACCTCTCGATCTCCTGAGGGAATTCGATTCTCGCGTAGGCGCTCTCCGACATGACCTGGACGTTCATCTCCTTCTCGTAGTCCTGGGCCACGACCTTGTCTTCGAAGGCCCGGATCGTTTCGTCGGTCCGGGCGATGTCGGTCCCCGGGGGCATGCCGATGCGGACGACGAGGGTTTGCTTCGAATACCAGTCATACCAACGGCCCATCGTCACCTCGGCCCGGAACCACTTGTAGCTCCCGAGAAGAAGGGCGGCGACGACGAGGAGGACCTCGACGGGGTGGCGGATGAGGACGCCGAGCGCCTTTTCAAAACGGGGGCTCCTCTTCTCCCCGCCGGAGTCGGCGTCCTTCCCCCTCTTCTCGACAAGCCGCGGGCTCAGGGCCGGAATGAGGGAAAAAGAGACAAGGAGCGAAGCGGCCATGGCCGAGGCGATGACGATCGCCAGCGGCAGGTAATAGATCTTCAGCTTCCCTTGGAAGAAGGGGAAGCTGAAGAAGACGGCCATGACCGTCAGCGTCGACGCCAGGACGGCGACGAAGACCTCCTTGGGTCCCTGAATGGCGGCCTCGCGCGGCGCGAGGCCGCTCTCGCGCAGGCGGAGGATGTTCTCGAAGACGACGATGGAGTTGTCGACGAACATGCCGAAGCCCAGGGCCAGGGCCCCCAGGGTCAGCATGTTCAGGGAGATCTTGAAGGCGTAGATGAGGTTGAAGGTGATGACGATGGAGAAGGCGATCGAGGACAGGATGAGAAGGGACGGCTTGACCCGCCGCAGGACGACGTAGATCATGGCGAAAACGATGACCGTGATCAGTCCGGCAAGGACGTAGAAGTCGTTGAGGTTCTTGCGGATCTCCTCGCTTTCGTCGTTGACGCTCTTGAAGACGAGGTCGGGCGGGAGCTCCCCCTTGATCGTCTCGAGCTTGGTCTTGACGTCGGCGGCGACGCGCAGGGTGTTCGCGCCGCGCTCCTTGGACACGGTCAGGCTGACCGTGGGCTGGCCGTTGATGCGGTGGATCTGCAGGATGTCGGCGTAGGTCATCTCGACCCTGGCCACGTCCTTGACCAGGATGGGGTTCTCGCCGGAGTGGGCAACGACCGTTTCGCGGAGCTCGTCGAGGCTGTCGATGCGGTCGGCGAACTTGAACAGGAACTCCTGGTTCCCCCGGCGGACGCGGCCCGTCGGATAAGTCCCGAGCCGGGCGCCGATGGCCGCGTTGATCGTGAAAGGATGAAGGCCGATCGCCTTGATCCGGTCCTCGTCGAGGACGACCCTGATCTCGGGCTCCGAGCCGCCGGCGACCTCGACGCCCGAGACGCCCCGGACCGAGCCCAGGCCGATCTCGAGCTTCTCCTTGACCAGCTCCTGGAGCTCCTGGAGACCATAGCGGCCCGAAACCGTGAACTCGAGGAACGGACGGACCTGGAAGTCCTCGGGAACATAAGGCACGACGTAGGGTCGTATCCGCGGCGGCAGGAGCGGCCTGGCTTTGGTCATTTCCTCGCGCAAGGCGAGCGTTGCGAACTCCATGTTCGTCTTGGGATCGAATTCCAGGGTGATCACGGAACGGCCGATCTCGGAGCTCGAGGTGATCTTGGTGATGCCCTTGACCGTGGCGCAGGCTTCCTCGAGCGGCGCCGTCACCTGGGTCTGGACGACCTCGGGAGGCACCCCGGACCAGATCGTCACGATGTTGACCCTGGGGTAGTCTTCTTTCGGGGCCAGCTCGATCGGCGTGTTCAGGAAAGAGTAGACGCCGGTCGCGAGGAGGGCCAGGAAGGCCATGGCCGTTGCCACCGGGCGGTCGATGAAGAGCTTCATCCCTTGCGGCTCTCCACCCACTCGTAGATGACCGGGATGAGGATGAGGGTCATGAAGGTCGAGAAGGTCAGGCCGCCGATGACGACGATGGCCAGCGGCTGCATCAGCTCGGCGCCGCGCTCGAGGGCCAGGGCCATGGGGATGAGGCCGACGAGAGTGCTTCCTGTGGACATGAGGATCGGCCGCAGCCGGACGTGGCTGCCCTCCTCGACGGCCTCCCGCAGCGGCATGCCGCCGCGGCGGAGCTGGTTCGTGTAGTCGATCTTGACCGTGGCGTTGTCGACGACGATCCCGACGAGGACGACCATGCCGATAATGGAGATGACGTTGTAGGTCTGGCCCGTGAGGAGAAGGGCGACGATCGCCCCGGCCGCGCCCATGGGCAGGGTGAACATGACGATAAAGGGGTGGATGAGCGACTCGAACTGGGCGGCCATGATCATGTAGGTCAGGAGCGCCGCCAGGAGCAGGGCCAGGATGAGCGACTGGAACGATCGCGACATCTCCTCGCGCTCGCCGCTCCAGGTGATGCGGTAGTCGGTCGGCAGGCGCACGGCGGAGATGGCCTTGTCGATGGCCGGCGTCACCTGGCTGATCTTCCGGCCCTTGAGGTTGGCCGTCACCAGGACCTCGCGCTGCTGGTTCTCGCGCCGGATCTCGCGCGGCCCGCGGACGACTTCATAGGAGACAAGATCGCGGAGGGGCACGGACCGGCTCTCGAAGGGCAGGGTCTCGCCGAGAAGGGCCTCGATGTTCTCGCGCGAGGTGTCCTCGAGGCGAACCAAGATGTCGTACTTCTTCTCCATCTCCCGGAACTGGGTGGCCACCCGGCCGCGCACGGCGCTGACGAGGAAATTGCCGATCGTCGAGGGCGAGAGGCCCGGGTACTTCTTCAGGGCCTCCTTGTCGACGGTGACCTTGAACTCGGGCTTGCCCTCGCCGATGTTGGTCGCAACGTCGGCGACGCCGGGGATGGCCGCGAGGCGGGCGGTGAGGTCGGCGGCGATCTCCTTGAGGCGGTCGAGGTCCTTGCCCTTGACCTGGAGACCGATCTCGGCGGCCGAGAGGGCCAGGAACTGGTTGAAGGTCGACTGTCCGCGGGAGACCGTGTAGGCGATGTCGGGGAAGTCGGCCAGGCGGGAGCGGGCGGCCTCGAGGACGCCTTCGAGCTCTTTCGGCTTCCCGACCTCGACGAAAAAGCGGGCCGAGTTGACGGAGATATTGGGGTCGGCGCTCTCCATGCCGCTGACGATGCCGATCTGGGAGAGGACGGTCTTGACCGGAGCCAGGCCGCGAAGCTCGGATTCGAGCATCACGGCCATCTCGGTCGTCTGCTCGAACGAGAAGTCGACGGGCATCTTCAAGTCGAGCTCGAAAGCCGTCGTCTCCATCGGCGGCATGAGCTCGCGGCGGATGAGTCCGCCCAGGGCGAAGACGACGGCGAAGAAGACGAGCGTCCAGGCCATGACCCGGCCCTTGTGGTCGAGGCTCCAGCGGAGGAAGCGCTGGTAGCCTGTGATGAACCGCCCGTAGACGACGTTGAAAGCCGAGAAGACCATCTTGAGGAGCGGCCGAAAGGGGAGTCCGAGGTAGTGGCCGACGAGGGCGAAAAGCTGGACGACGAAGCTCACCAGAAAGTTGAGGACGAAGCCGAGGCCCTTGAAGACGGCGTAGAGGAACCAGCGCACGGCGCGGACCGGCGCCGTGAGGAAGGCGGGCAGCCGCCTTTTGGGCCTGGGCGAGCCGGAGCCGCCGCCGGCGGGGGACGCGCCGACCCCCTGAGACCCGGGCTTCGCCGGTTTCCAGATCCGGCCCAGGTCCCAGCGCCATCGCCACCGGTTTTCCTTGCCGATGCCGAAGTCGAACTCGCGCGACTCGAGCGTCGCGATGAGGGTCAGCGAGACGAGAAGGGAGGCCAGCAGGGCGAAAGTGACGGTCAGGGCCGTATCCTTGAACAGCTGCCCGGCCACGCCGTGGACGTAGATGACCGGAAGAAAGACGACGATCGTCGTCAGGGCCGTGGACACGACCGCCGGGCCGACCTCCTTCGTTCCGACGTAGGCCGCCTCTTTCAGGCTCTTTCCGAGACTGCGGTGGCGGAAGATGTTCTCCGAGACGACAACGGCGCAGTCGTCGAGCATGCCCACCCCCAGGGCCAGGCCGCCGAGCGACATGATGTTGAGGGTGATGTTGCCGAAGAAGAGCAGGCTGAAGGCGCCGATGATGGAGATGGGGATGACCGTGCCGATGATGAGCGGCGTCTTCCACTCCTGGAGGAAGATGAGCAGGGTCAGGAAGGCCAGCACGGCGCCCTGGATGAGCTCGTCCTTGACCGCGCCGATGGCGTCCTCGATCGTCTTGGCCTGCTCGTTGACGACGCTCAGGGTGATGCCGGGGTTCTCGGTGCGGATCTGGCCGATCGTCTCGCGGACGAGCTTCGTCACCTTGACCGTGTTGGCCCCGGATTCCTTGCGGACGAGGAGGCCGATGCTCTCGGCGCCGCCGAGACGGGTTATGCCCTGGCGCTCCTTGATCGAGTCGATGACCGTGGCCACGTCGCGGAGGCGGACGACGCCGCCCTCCTTGGTGACGAGGAGGCCGATCTCGCCGATCTCGTCGAGGGACTCGAACTCGCCGACGACGCGGAGGGCATACTTGAAGGTGCCCTTGCGGATTGTCCCGCCCTGAAGGTTGCGGTTGAAAGCATCCACGCGGGCGGCGACGATTTCGACCGTGAGCCCGTAGAGGGCGAGCTTCTGCGGGTCCGCCTCGACCTGGATCTCGCGCTCGACGCCGCCCGTGATCTCGGCCGAGCCGACGCCCTCGATCTGCTCGAGGCGCGGCTTGATGAGCTCCTCGGAGAGCTCCTTGAGCTCGAGCAGTGTCCGGTCGCCGCTCAGGGCCAGGGTCATGATCGGCCGGCTCTGGGGGTCGAGGGGGATGATGGTCGGGCTCTCGGCGTCCTCGGGGAAGCGGTCCTTGGCGTTGTCGAGCTGTTCCCGGGTGTGGAGCATGGTGAAGTCCATGTCCGTGCCCCAGTCGAACTCAAGGGTCAGGAGCGAGACGCCTTCCTTCGAGACCGATTCGACGCGGCGGAGGCCGGGGACCCGGCTGACGGCCGACTCGAGCGGGGCGGTGATGAGCGTCTCGACCTCCTCGGGGGCGACGCCGGGGTAGTTGGTGATGACCGACAGGCGTGGGTAGCTGATGTCGGGCAGGAGGTCGACCGAGAGCTCCCGGAGCGAGACGGCGCCGAGGAGGATGACGGCGACGTAGAACATGTACATCGTCACCGGCCGGTCGACGGCCATGCGGGCGAGCTTCATGACGGCCGCTCCATGCTCGATCTCATGAGTTCCTCCTGACGACGCTTCACGAATGTCGTCCCGGCTAGATCACGACTCGGTATTTCTTGATGACCAAGGTCTCGTCCTCGGCCCGCTCGACGACCCAGAGAAATTCGCCGTCGAGGGCGCATTGGCCCGGCGAAATGAGGCTGCCCAGAGCCGGCTCGGGGAGCTTGAGCCAAATGCAGTTCCTGTAGACGCCGTCGCCGTCGAAAACGTCGATGACCACCCCACTAGCCTTGTCCCGCGTCGACGTGACCGCCCAGATCTCCCCATTACGAGTCAAGATGTTCTTGACGTCGTTCTCGAATTTCCTCTCCGGACGCGAGTAGTGCTTGCCATTGAGGAAGAGGCCGCCCTTCTTCTCCCTCTCGGTCAGCGGCTCGCCCTTGACCCGGGCGTAGGGCCTGCGGAACTGCCGCAAGACCTTGTCCGCCGCCGGGTCATAGATCTTGATCAGGTATTCTTCGGTATGAGTGAGGGCCAGGAGCCGGCCTTCGAACGGCACGGCGTTGAGGCGGCAAACGTCGAACATCCCGCTCGATCCGCCCGCCGTAACGGCCCAGGCCCTGGTTATGAACGTGGTCAGCTTCTTGACGGCGCCGCCGGGGTCGCTTATGGCGGTGATCGTCCGGGGATTATCCACAAAATCGGGATCGCCCGTCGTCCTCGGGAACCCCCCGGCCTCGAAATAGGCGGTCCCATCCAGGTAGTGGAGGAAGGTCAGAAAGGTCCGGTCTTCTTCGTGGACGGGGACCTCCCTCACGAACTTGCCGGAGGCGTCAAAGACGACGAGCTTCTTCGCGCCGCTCCACGGAAAGGCGATGAACTCCTTCTCCGTGGCCACGCAGGGACCGGGATCCTCCATCTCGCCCGGCCCCTGGCCCTTCTTGAAGAGGTTGCGAAGGAACCTGCCGTTGGCGTCGAACTGAAGGATCTGGCCGTCATCGGTCACGAGGAGCGAGCCGTTCGGCCCGATCCTGAGCTCGGCCGGCCATTTGAAATAATAGGCGCTCGTCCTCTCGTCCGAGATGGACAGAACCTCCTGCGGGGAGACCACCCGCCCGGCGTTCGCCGTCCTCGGCTTGGCCGGGTTTTCGATGATCTGCCCGGAGCTCATGGGCGTCAGCATGAGCGCGATCACAGGGACCACGGCCGGCGCGATGAAGCGAACGGTTTTCCTCACGGCAGCCTCCCGCGTCCAGGGGCTACTGGACGATGCTGACCTTGGTGTCGTGAGCCAGGGTGATGTGGCCCTCGACGATGACGGTGTCCCCGGCCGCGACGCCCCAGCCCGGCTCCTTGCCCGGCAGGACCTCGGCATAGCGCTCGTTCTCGAGGCCGACCTCGATGTAGCGCCACTTGGCCACGTCGCCCTCGACGGCGAAGACGAGCTTGCGTCCGCCGCGGACGAGGATGGCCTGCTGGGGGACGAGGAGCCGGCCGGTGAAGATCTCGGTCGGGAACTCGACTTCCGCGTGCATTCCGGGCTTGATCTCCTCGGACGGGTTGTCCATCGTGACATAGACGCCGCAGGTCTTGTCCTCGGCGTTGATGACCGGGCTCACGGCCTCGATGCGGCCGCGGAAGGTCCGTTCGGGAAAGGCGCTGAAGCGGAGGTCAACGTCGCGGCCGGCGACGACCTTGCCGACCTCGCTCTCGAGGACCTTGGCCTTGACCTTGATGCGGCTGATGTCGACGAGGGTGAAGAGATCGCGGCCCGGGTCGATCCTCTCCTTGGGCGAGAGCTTGACGTCGGTGATGATGCCGGCAAAAGGCGCGCGGATGCGGGTCTTCTCGAGGTTGAGGCGGGCGATCTTGACGTCGACCTCGGCCTGGGTCAGGCCCTTGGTCGCGGCCTGGACCTCGTCCTTCTTACGGCCGGATTCGATCAGGGCCAGCTCCAGGGCGGCCTGGGCCTTTTCGAGGTCGGCCTGGGAGGCGACTCCGCTTTTGAAGCCCTCGGAGATGCGGTCGTAATCGGATTGGGCCTTGGCGAGCTTATCCACGACGGCTTGGGGAGTCGGCTGGTCGGTCAACGAGAACTGCCTCTCGAGGAAGAGCTCGGACAGGTAGCGCAGGCGCTGGGCATCGAGCCTTTCCAGGTTGAGACGGTACTCGCGATCGTCGAGCTCGACGAGGAGGTCGCCCTCGCGGACGTGGCGGCCTTCGGCGGCGTACAGGTTCTTGACGACCCCGCCGACTTCGGACTTCATGGCGATCCGCTTCTCGGTATACGCCTCGCCTGGGGACTTCAGGGTCATGACCAGGTCGCCGATAAAGGCCTTGGCGACTTTGACCGGCAGCGGCGCGGCCTCGACCTTTTGATCGGGGGCCTGGGCGGACGAGCTTGGAGACGACGGCTCAGAAGCCGTTTCCGCTCCGCCGGCGGGCTTGGCCGGGTTCTTGCCCAGGGCGAAGAAATAGATGCCGGCGGCGATCAGAACGACGACCAGGGACCCGCCGAGGACGGCCTTGGGAATGCGCATCAACCACCTCCTCGTCTATCGAGAGAGACAACCGCCCCGGTCGCCGGGGCGGCGACTAGCGGAATTCTACGTTCGCGGCCGAAAATTAGCAACAAGGGGCCATTTTTTCCGGAAAATCCTCTCATAATGAAAGACATCAGGAGAGTCGAAAAATTTCCGCGACCCTCGAAATAATTACGCCCGGCCGGCTCGGGGCGTTGTGACATACCCCGGGCACCTCTGTATGATCCCTGACGACAGGGATTTTTTCTGGTAAACTGACGGCGAAAGGTCGATTCCTCATGCTCGTGCTGGCCATCGAAACGTCGTGTGACGAAACGTCCGCGGCCGTGCTGCGAGCCCCCGAGCCTGAGCCCGCGAGCGCCCCCGAGATCCTCAGCAATATCGTCTTGTCCCAGGACGAGGTCCACGCGCCGTATGGAGGGGTCGTCCCCGAGCTGGCCTCACGCCAGCACATCAGGACGATCGCGCCGACGGTCGGCGAGGCGATGGCCAGGGCCGGCGTCGGGCTCGACGCGATCGACCTCTACGCGGTGACCCAGGGCCCCGGGCTCATCGGGTCGCTCCTCGTCGGACTGTCCTTCGCCAAGGGTCTGGCCTATTTCCATAAAAAGCCCCTCATTGGGGTCAATCATCTCGAAGCCCACCTCGAGGCCTGCTTTCTCGAGAACCCGGCCATCGCCTATCCCGTGCTGGGGCTTCTCGTCTCCGGGGGCCACACGGCCCTCTATCTGATGAAAGAGCCGCTCTCGTATAAGCTCCTGGGCAAGACGCGCGACGACGCGGCCGGGGAGGCCCTGGACAAGATCGCGAAATTCCTCGGACTCGGCTATCCCGGCGGTCCGGTCATCGAGAAGCTCGGGAAAGGCGGCGATCCCAGGGGGTTCCGCTTCGCCCTGCCGCGGACCAAAGACCGCAGTCTCGATTTCAGCTTCAGCGGGCTCAAGACCGGGGCCCTCAAGCTCATCCGGGAGAACGGCATCACGGCCGGCCACGCGCGGCTGGCCGATTTCCTGGCCAGCTTCGAGGAGATCGTCGCCCGGACGCTCGTCGAGCATGTGCAGGCCGCGGCGGACCAGGTCCGGCCGAGATCGCTCGTTCTGTGCGGCGGGGTCGCCCGGAACACGCGCCTGCGGGCGCGCTTCCAGGAATTCGCCCGGCGGGCCGGCCTCGACGCCTACGTCCCTTCCCCGAAGCTGTGCACGGACAACGCCGCCATGGTCGGCGCCGTCGCCCTCAAGAGATTCGCCCGCACCCCCGGGCTCACGACGGACCTCGACCTCGACGCCTTCGCCCGCTCCTAATACGGTGACACACAACTAAATACACTTAATTCGCCGAACCCC
Source organism: Candidatus Aminicenantales bacterium (assembly GCA_049696855.1). Taxonomy (GTDB): domain Bacteria; phylum Acidobacteriota; class Aminicenantia; order Aminicenantales; family Saccharicenantaceae; genus RBG-16-66-30. The sequence continues at coordinate 4,235 of JBAVUQ010000133.1, read as the reverse complement.
GATAAGTCCTAAGGAACGAGTCTTCCGCCCGCCAAATCGGGGACACAACCCAATTCCCCATTTTCGTCGCAAAAACTTGACGTAGCGGAATGGATGATGCATAATATAAATAATAATGAATAGAAATATGAATCAAGAGGCATCATGAAATCGATCAGCGTTCATGGGATCGACGAGGAGATGGAAAAAGCCATCGAGAAGCGAGCCAAAGACTCCGGGAAAAGCGTCAATAAGATCGTGAAAGAGCTCATCGCCAAGGCCTTGGGTCTGGATGACAAGCCGCCGGATAATCGGGCGGAATTTGCGGACCAGTGCGGCGTTTGGACCGACGCCGAGGCGGTCGAATTCCTGGAGCAGATCGCCGACCTCGAAATTACGGACCCGAAGGATTGGCCATGAGGACGATTCTTCTCGATACGAATGCTTATGTCCGATTCCTGGCCGGCGACGAGAAAGTCCTGGATAGTCTGGCCACAGCCGGCCGTGTCTACGTACCTGTCTTTGTTCTGGGGGAGCTGCTCGCGGGATTCCGCTCGGGGTCGAAGGAAAAGCCGAACAGGCAGCTCCTCGAGAGATTTCTGGCCAAGCCCGGTGTCACGATCCTCGACGCGACGCGCGAGACGGCCGAGTACTTCGGGCTGATCAAGTCGGCATTGAAAAAGGCGGGTCAACCCATCCCGCTCAACGATGTCTGGATCGCCGCTCAGGCCCTCGAGACCGGCTCGGTTCTCATAACCTACGATTCGCACTTCGCCGTCGTTCCCGGACTTCGCACTTGGGACGAGCTCGGCTGAATGGCGTGAATTCAGCCGTGTGCCGCCGGGCCGGGATTCATTTGATCGTGCTCTCGGTCTCGACCATGAAGAACTTGTAGTCATCGTACCGCACCGAGGTCCTGATCTTCTCGACATAATGGTCGCGCGAGATTCCCCCTGGATAATCGACCCTGATCTCGGCGCTGCTCGGAAAGGCCAGGCCTTTCTTCTCGACCAGGTAGGCGTACGTGGTGATGAACCGGGGTTTAAGATTGTAGCCGATGATCTCCTCGAGGACCCGCTCGTAGCCCTCGAGGGGGACGCCCGCCGTCTCGATCTTGAGGACGCGGGAATCGTCCCTGCCCAGCCAGATCTTCGCGCCCTCGATCCCCCCGGGATCCCCGCTTTTCGGAGAGGCCTCGATCACGTATGCGGCCTGGCCCTTGATCCTGTCTTCTTTGACCAGCCTGTAATCGAAATAGGGCTGGCGCTCCCGCCCGATCAGCCTGACCGGCGCGAGGAAGGGCAGGAGGGTCGAGAGGCGCTTCTCCTCGAGGAGCTTGTTCCGATCGGGCAGAGTCCGCTTGTTCTCCTTGAGGACGATGCGCCGGTCCTCGATCCGGCCGCCCTTCTTGACCAGGAGATAGTCGCACGTGTATTCGTTCTTCTCCGTCCGCTTGATATTGTGAAAGGGCATGAAGGAGATCCCCAGCGTGCTGATCGAACCGTTTATACGGGATACCATGGACAAAGTCACCCCGCTCTTTTCCATGTCCTCTTTGGTCCAAAAATTGAAAAGGACGTCGTGTGTCGTCTCTTCGCAGATGTAGTCGAGAGCCGATTCGGTCAGCTTCTGGCAATAGGCGGCGGCCTTTTCGAGGATCATGGCCAGCTTCCGATTCGGGGATGAATCCGGGCCGGCCGGGGCGGCGGCGGCCGCCGCCGCCGCTTCTTCCATCCGGCGGTAGGCCTCGCGGCTGAAATTGACGACCACGGTGATGACGACCGGCACGGCCCTGCCGTTCTGGAGGACAGGCTCGAACTCCCATTGTTTGAGGGCCTGCACGGCGGCATGATCCAGGTAGGGATGAAGGGATCTCCGCACCCGGACTCCCTGGACGATCCCCGCTTCATCGACCCCCACCTGAAGCTCGACCTGCCCTTCGAGACCCTGCCGCCTGAGCTCTTCCGGGTAGACCGGCGTGATCTTCTTCAGCGCCGGGGGACCGCCGGCGAATTCGGTGGTCTCACCTGTGCGGTCGCCTGAAGAAACCAGGACCATCATGAAATAGGCCCGGCTGGGTTCGCGCGACGGGAAGGCGATAATCGTGGGTTCGCCGATCGCGAGAGATGGCTCCGTCTCGAGGATGATATCGGCGCGGTCGCCGGCCTGGCCGGCCGCGAAGACGCCTGACAGGGCCTTGGCCGCAAGCCGACCTTTCTTTCCGGCTTCACTGGTCACCTTGGCCATGAACAAGACGGACCGCAATCTCAGGGTCTGAGGCGAAAGACGCGCGGGGGTGAAAACAAAGAGGAAGGATGAATCTTCCGAAATGATGGCCTGACGGATCGAGGGCTCTGATCCGTTCCACGATTTCTCGAACGCCAGCACATCATCCAAGGCCTTGAGATCTTGGGCTTCGAGGAGGGCCGCGACGGCCGCGGCGGAGAGCTCGGCGGACGACACGCCGGCCTGGCCTCTGAGCATTCCCAAGGCGGGATGGGAGTCAGGGGTTAGGACCGCGACCTCATTCAGCCCCGGGTGGCCTTCGGCCCAAGTCCCCGCGAAGAGATGGACCCGGATGATCAGACCCTCAGGGGACCGGTCCCGGGGACAAAGAAACGCAGCAGCCAGGAGAAAAAGGAAAGATGCTACGCCTCTCTTGGCCATGGCCCCCTGCCGTGCCGGGATGGCTCGGATCCCAAAATCTCCGGATCATTATACTCCGTCGATGCGCCTTTCGTTTAGAGGATCCTCGGAGTCCGTTTGACGGATCGGGGAAATTCGGAAAATGGTATTGTGTCCCAGATTAAAGCCTATCTGGGGCTCAACACAAATTTCTGAGGCGGGCTTGACAGGGAAATTAGTGTTGTGTCCCCGAATTAGCGGACATCGTACCTGAGGAACGAAACGTAGGCGAGGACGAAGAAGACGAGGCCGTAGCCGAGGAGCAGGACGAACTCGGGCAGGACCGCCTGGATGCGGGCGCCGAGCGCTTCCTCGCGGTATTCGAAGCGGGGCCGGTCGCTCATGTCCACGGCCGTGTTCCACCAGTCGGTCGCCGGGTCCTTGGCCTGGAGATCGGCGATCTTCTTTCGTTCGTAGTCCGAGAAGGCTTCGCCCCAGACCCCGCTCAACCGCCCAAAATACTCCGCATTCTTCATCCCCGTCGAGGAGAGATCGGTGGCCAGGTAGGTGAAGACCGCCAAAGGCGACACCATGGAGATCGTCCTGGCCAGACGCGTTTGAGCCTGTTCCTTTTTCGCCGCGGCGTTCCAGACGGCCATCCTCTTTTCTCTCTGGATCCGGTTGGCTTCGTCCCAAGCCTCCTGGACGGTCTTGCGGCGCGCCTCGAAGGCCTCGCGAGCCGCTGGATCCCGTTCGATCAGTCTTTTCTCGTCGTTTTGGGACATCTTCTCCGCCAGGATCGGGTACTTGGCCAGGACGTCGCGCATCCGCTCGGCCTCGAGCCTATTTCCGAGGGCATCCCTTTCCGTGTCGCCCAAGCGATCGACCTCCCGCTCGACCTGGATCCGTGACGGCGTCGGCGCGAGGAACGAGGCGATGTACGGGCTCAAGCTGGGCACGACCAGGACAAGAACGACCCAGACGAGGAGCGAGGTCATGATCGACGCGGAGCTCGCCTGGTGCCGCGCCGAGATGAAGACGCCCAGGGCGTAGAAGAGCATGACATAGAGGATGGTCCCGACGGTGATCAACCCCAGCGCGCCCCAATCGGCCGAGCTCCAGCCGACGCCCGGATGGACGAGGATGACGAGCAGCCCGACGACGAGCGACATGACGTAGGGGACGAGGAGCATCAACCCCCCGCCGGCGATCTTGGCCAGGATCACCTGGGGCCGGGCGAGCCCGTTGGCCAGCATCAGCTTCAGCGTCCCGTCCTCCTTCTCGCCGCTCACCGCGTCATAGGCGAAGATCAGGGCGACGAGGCTCATGAGGATGGTGACGACGAAGACGAGGTCGACGAGCGGGAACATGACCGGCAGGGGATCGTCGTCGAATTCCGACAGGTTGACGTCGGCCGACAATCCCCGGACGACCGTCTCTGACGGGATGGGAGGCATCGTCGCCTGGAGGATCGCGCCGATCCTGTTGAAGTGGCCGTAGCTCCGGAGGTATGTTTCGGTCTCGGTCCGCCGCAGCGAGGCGTCGCTCACCTTCTTCAGGTAGTCGCTGGTCAGGACAAAGGTCGTGACCGGCACGACCACGAGGAGGAGGGCCAGCGTGACGACGAAGCG
>JBAVUQ010000132.1:0-3242 GCA_049696855.1 Candidatus Aminicenantales bacterium | reverse complement strand
AAAACCCAAGACCGGCGTTTTGACCCTTCGGGCAAGCCGATCCGGCCGCATCTGCTTCGTTGCAAAGGGTTCGCAGTACTCGGAGTACAGCTTCACCCTTTGACGCCTCGCATCTGCAGCCGCCTCGACTCGTGAATGGGCTAGGCTAATCGAACTTTCCCGGGACGGCCTTGTCCGGATTGACACGGATCCGGTCGGGCCGGCCGGGCAGGGTCAGCGATGCGGTCGCGCTCGCCTCGTCGACGACGATGAGCGTCCGGCCGCTTTCGCCCTTGAGGCTCCACTCGACCCAGAGCGGGAAGACGAACCGGCCCTTGACCTGGGTCACCTGGAAATCGATGCGGACGCCTTCCGCGACCGGGGTCTCGGTCCACGTGGTCCGGACGTCGGGCAGCTCCCAGGAGTACAGCCAACCCAGGAAGAACGCCTTGAGGTCCCGGCCGGACGCGGTCTCCATGGCGGCGATGAACTCGGAGGTCCGGGCCGCCCGGAACTTGTAGGTCTCGAAGAACGACCGGAGCCCGGCCTCGAAGGCCTCCCGCCCGAGGAGGTCCTGGAGCATGAACAGGGCCAGCGCGGCCTTGTCGTAGACGATGGCCTGGTAGGCCGCGAAATCGAAGTAGCTCAGTCGCGAGCCCATGTCCACGGGGCCGCGGAAGGACTTCTTCTCCGTCCAGCGGGAGAACTTTTTCAGGATGGCGGCGTAGGCGTTTTCGCCGTACTTGCGCCGCAGGTAGGAGGCCGCGGCGAACTGGGCCAGGCCCTCGCTCAGCCACTGGTCCTTGTAGGAATCAAAGGACACGCCCTGGCCCCACCACTGGTGGGCGATCTCGTGGGCCAGGAAATACTCCTCCCAGTTCGACAGATTGACGGGCGTGTCGACCGGCACCGGGAATCCTTCGCCGAACCAGGGGACCTCGTTGAGGACGATGAAGGAGGCCGGGCTGTGTCCGCCGAAGACCGGCCAGAGCCGGAGGACGATGCCCAGCTTTTCGTAGGGATAAGGGCCGAAAGCCCCGGCGTAGAAATCGAGGATGTCGGCCGCCTGATCGACCAGGGCCGGCTGCGAATCCATGATCTCGGACGACACGTAGGTCGAGACGGGCACCGGTCCCGGCCTCTCCTTCCCCTTGTCGAACTTGCCGACGATGAAGGACAGGTATTTCACCGGCGAGCGCGAGACGAACGTGTAGACGGCGTTGCCCGCGTGTTCGAGGGCGGCGACGTCGTCCATGTCCTCCTGCCGGCCCTGGGCCACCAGCTCTCCGCTGGCCACGCACTTGAACTCCGGCGGGACCATGAGGGTCAGCCGGGCCGTGAAATAGTCCTCCTCCGCCGGGCCGGGGTACCAGAATCCGGCCTGGGTGTAGAAGGAGGTTTCGTAGCGGGGCCGGGCTCGGATCTTGTCGTTGAGCCCCATCTGGGAGATGACGTCGGTCGTCGGGGCCGCCGGCACCATCCGGCCGCGGTAGAAGACCTCGATCGACGTCGGGGCCTCCAACGCCGCGGGGGACACGAAATAGACATAAAGGATCTTGCGGATCTTGTCCACGGTGTAGAAGAGCTCCCGACCTTCGTCGTCCGTGATCTTGAGAATCTCGAGGTCCGGATTGAAGCGGAACTTGAGGCTGTCGAGGAGGTCCACCTTCGGGACGACCTCGATACGGGCCTTGGCCGAGAGATGCGACGAGGACGGGACGAGGCTGAGGTCGAGGTCGTAGAAGCTGATGTCGAACTTCTCCGCGAACGACAGGAACATCCTCTTGAACGGCGGGCTCTGTGTCTTCGGGCTGTAGAGGCAGACGGTCCGCTCCTTGCCGTGATCGTAGAGATTGACTTCGTCGTCGGAGAAGGGGGAATTGATGTAGGCCATCTCCCCGACCTTGCGGCCCTGGAATTCGAAGACGGCCTCGTCGCCCTGGGGCAGGAACGACAGCCGGCTCCCGTCGATCGAGCTTTCGATCGTGAACGAGCGGGGGTAGTTCCGGTCGAATACGGCCGCCGCCTTGTCCCGCTCCGCGTCGGAGATGGGAGCCCCTCCCCCGTCCGTTTCGATGTCAACGACAGAGTCGAACCCGTTCGGGGAGCAGCGGATGAACACGGACGCGACATCGTCCTCGACCCGGTCCTTCTTGTAGAGCAAGTCCAGCTGGTGTTTTTCGTTGGCATCGCTGGGCGTGAAAACGACCCGGCCCCGGCCGACGACGACCAGCGCCGTTTCGATGTTCGGGAGATTGTCGTAGAAGACGGCCGCGTCGGCGAAGGTTATCCGGATGTCGACGTGGCGGATCTCCACCCGTCGGGCCCGGACCGCGCGCCCCGACGGGATGCGGATCTTGTACAGCCGGGTCATGGTCCCGGTGACATCCAGGGAGGCGACGGACCAGGCGGCCTCGCGTTTCTCCAAGGCGAGCGTCCACGATTCGACGATGGCCGAGTCATCGTTCTCGAAGAAGGCCTGGACGAAAACGCGGTTGGGCCCGTCCGCCGCGGTCTTGACGCCGGCCGCGTGAAGGGACACGGTGGTCATCTTGAGGTCGTCGAAAAACACGTTCAACCGGGCTTCCTCGGCCGCCCGGATATCGGGCCTGAAGGCCTCGAGATAGGCGGCCAGGTCCCGGCTCTGCAGGAATCCCTGGAGGCGCTGCACGAGGGCGGCAGGGGCCTCAGCCGGCCCGGCGGGCGAGCCGGCTTGCGCGGATGCCGGACCAGGGAGGAGGAAGAGAGGCAGGAGCAGGGCGAAGGAAACCGCTATTCTCACGGTGATCCTCATTATTATATCATCATGGCCATAACACCGACGTTTGAAGGAGCAGGTTTTGTGCCAAGGGTGGAAGGCCGGGATCCCCCTGGGATGCGGGTCCGGGCGGGCTGCAGAAAAGGACTGAAGACCGAAGGGGGCTTTGGAAACGTCAAAAGACTTTACGCAGGGCTATTTCTTGAGAGGCCGCCCCAGCAATTCCTCGACTTCGCGGACCTTGCCGGCGATCCGTCCCGAAGCCTGCGAACGGTCGTCAATGGTGATATGGGTGTAAACCCGGCCCGCTTCCTCCCGCGCGGCCTCGTGACAGCGGCGGACGAGCCCGATGACGTCGTCCCATTCGCCTTCGACGATCGTCCCCATGGCCGTCAGCTGGTAGGGCAGGCCGCTCTTGTCCACGAGATCCAGGACGCGGGCGACAGGTCCGGCGAGGGTCTCGCCCCGGCCGATCGGCACGACGCTGAACTCGATGATCATCCTG
>JBAVUQ010000131.1:0-4083 GCA_049696855.1 Candidatus Aminicenantales bacterium | reverse complement strand
CTCAGCACGATCGGCTCGTTCGTCTTCCTCCTCGCCGCGCTGGCCATGTTCCTCCTCTTTTCGACGCGCTGGTCCCTGGCCAGGACGCTCCGATTCGCCAAAGGGGCCTTCGATTCGACGGCCTCGGAGGTCCGCATCCGGGTGACCGACTATCAGAAGGCCAAAGCCAAGGACAAGATGCGGGAGAAGGTCGTCCAGAAGTACGCCCTGCCGGCCGAAGCCGCCGGACCCGATCCGAAGGACGAGAAGGCGGCCCGCAAGGCCGATAAGGAGGCCGAGCGGCTGCGCGAACGCGAGCGGCGCCGCCTTGAGAAGGAAGCCCGCAAGCCGCCCAAGAGCGAGCCGCCTCCCCCGAGGCCCGTCGCGCCGCCCAAGCCGGAGCCGCTTCTCTTCCCCGATCTCGGCCGCAAGGGCGACTATCAGTATCCGCCGTTCACCCTCCTTGAGCCCGGCAAGCCGGCCGAGAAGGTCAACCAGAGCGAGCTCTTCGACAAGAAGCGCCGGATCGAAGAGAAGCTCAAGGAATTCGGCATCGAGGGCGAGGTCCGCGAGTACCACCCCGGCCCGATCATCACGACCTACGAGTACTTTCCGGCCCCGGGCATCAAGGTGGCCCAGGTCGCGAACCTGACCGAGGACCTGGCTCTGGCGCTGGAAACCGAGTCGGTCCGCATCCAGCGCATCCCGGGCAAGTCCTCCCTAGGCATCGAGATCCCCAACGACAAGCGCGAGATCATCAAGCTCCGCGACATCATCGAATCGGAGAAGTTCCAGAATTCGCCCTCCAAGCTGACCTTCGCCCTGGGCAAGGACGTCCACGGCGGGGTGATGGTCACCGATCTCGCCGTCATGCCCCACCTCCTGATCGCCGGCTCGACGGGCACGGGAAAGAGCGTCGCCCTCAACGCCCTCATCGCCAGCCTGATGTACAAGGCGACGCCGGAGGAGGTCAAGATCGTCCTCATCGATCCCAAGCGGCTCGAGTTCACGCTCTACGAGGACGTGCCCCATCTCCTCTGCCCGGTCATCAACGACCCGAAGAAGGCCCACGTCGTCCTCATGGACATCGTCCGCAAGATGGAGGAGCGCTACAAGAAGCTCCAGAGCGTCAAGGTCCGCAACATCGACCAGTACAACACCCAGATGCGGCAGCTCATCGCCGAGAAGAAGGGCCGCCTCACCGACGAGGAGAAGGAGAAGCTCGCGCCGCTCCCCTACATCGTCATCATCATCGACGAGCTGGCCGAGCTGATGATGGTCGGAGCCCAGGAGGTCGAGTTCTTCATCGGCCGCCTGGCCCAGCTGGCTCGGGCCGTCGGCATCCACCTCGTCATGGCCACCCAGCGGCCGTCGATCGACGTCATCACCGGGACGATCAAGAACAACTTCTCCTGCCGCATCGCCTTCCGCGTCCCGTCCAAGGTCGACTCGCGCATCATCATCGACACGATCGGCGCCGACAAGCTCCTGGGCATGGGCGACATGCTCTTCCTGCCGCCCAACTTCCCGCGGCTCGTCCGGCTCCACTGCTCGTTCATCTCCATCCCCGAGGTCCGGCGCCTGGTCAAGCACGTCAAGAGCCAGGGCACGCCGACCTACGATACCCGCATCCTCAACGTCGTCAGGGGCGAGGTCGACCACGCCATGGGCGATGACGAAGGCGAGAAGGACGAACTTTACGACAAGGCCGTCGAGACTGTGCTCAACAGCGGCCAGGCCTCGGCCTCTCACCTCCAACGGCGGCTGAGGCTCGGCTACGCGCGGGCCGCCCGGATCATCGACCAGATGGAGAGCGAGGGCCTCATCGGCCCCGGAGAAGGGAGCAAGCCGCGGGAGATCCTCGTCGACCGCAAGGAGTTCTTCAAGGACAAGGCCCGCGCCCGGGCCGCCGGCGCGGACCGCGACGGAGAGGATTGAGGCGGATGATCAAAGAGGACCGGAGCGGGCCGCCCGAGAACGCCGTCCTCCAGTACCGTCCGGTCATCTCCTTCCGGGTCCGCAAGGCCCTCGGCAGCTCCAACCCCGACTGGGAGGACGTGGTCAACGAGATCCTGACCCAGGCCGTGGCCAAGATCAAGAGCGGCGAGTTCCGCGGCGACTCCTCGATCGGAACGTTCCTCTACACCATCACCAGCCGCAGGATCATCGATTACATCCGCCAGAAGACGCGAATCCTCAAGCACGCCCCCGAGCCGCCGGCCTTCCCCGATCCTCACGTCGAGATGGAGCGCCGCGAGCGGGCCCGCCAGGTCGAGGAGGTCGTCAACGGGCTCAAGCCCAAGTTCCGGGACGTCCTCTACCTCTATTATTACAGGGAGATGTCCCGCGACGAAGTGGCCCGGACCCTGGGCATTTCGCCCCGCCGGGTCTCGGAGCGCGTCAATTACGCCCTCAAGCTCATCCAGAAGGCCGTCAGGAAATAGGGGGAAGGTTGTCCATTCTACCCCGACGTCGAGCGACTAAAACCGTGAAGCCCCCCGAGGCCGCGGATATGAAAAAGCACCGCCACTACGAGCGCCTGATCGATGACTACCTCCTCGGCAAGCTCAAGCCCGAGGACCAGGCCGAGTTCGAGGAGCACTATTTCATCTGTCCGCACTGCTTCGCCAAGCTCGACCAGCAGAGCGAGATCGTCCAGATCCTGAAGAAGGAAGGCGTGCTCGAGAACGTCGGGGAGACCTGTGAGCACGTCCCGGGGAAGACATCGCGCTGGCGCCGCCTCTTCGGCAAACGCCGCCAAGCCCGCTAGCGGAATTCACAAGTCGAGGCGGCTGCAGATGCGAGGCGTCAACAGAGAAACCCGGCGTTTTTATGAATTCAATCCTCGATCAGCCGGTCGTCAGGCGGGGAGATCATCCGCCCCTTCGACGTCCCCTCTTCGAACCCCAGGCAGCACATCAGCCGGCCGCACAGCCCCGAGATCTTGGTCGGGTTGATGACGATCTGCTGCTTGCGGGCCTTCTGGATGGTCACCGGCTCGAAGGTGGTCATGAAGCTCGAGCAGCAGAGGCAGCGGCCGCAGACGCCGAGCCCTCCGATCATCTTGGCTTCGTCGCGGACGCCGACCTGGCGCATCTCGATGCGCATCCGCAGCTCCTTGGCCAGGTCCTTGACCAGCTGGCGGAAGTCGATCCGGCCGTCGGCCGTGTAGTAGAAGATGCCCTTTTTCTCGCTGAAGAAGTAGCGGACGGCGACGAGCTTCATGGGCAGGTTGTGGGCCGTGATCCTCTGGAGGCAGAGGTCGTAGGCCCGGGCCTCCCGCTCGCGGAGCCACTCGAACTTGCGGACGTCCTCAGGCGTCGCCTTGCGCAGGGCCTGGACGGCCAGCCGGGCGGCCTTGGGGTTGTGGCAGAAGCTGCTCGTCTCGTCGACGACGACCGCCAGGTCGCCGCCGAGCTCGGATTCGATGAGGCAGCGATCGCCGACGTGTAGGGCCAGGCCGCCGACGCGGACGCGGACGAAGCGGCCCGTCGATTCGGATTGGGCGCAGATGATGTCAGGCATGTCTCAGCTCCCCGTAATTGGAGAAAAAGGTCGTGGCCAGCAGGCCCTTGTTCATGTTCTTGTCGAGCTCGACGAGCAGGAATTCGAGCTCCGCGAGGACGCCGAGGAGGCGGCGCGCGCTCCAGGAGGACGAGGCTTCGCGGAGCCTGTCTTCGAAGTCCGGGTTGAGGAGGAGCGTCGGGTCCCCGCCTTCGCCCAGCAGAAGCATGTCGCGGACGAAGGACGAGAAGAGCTCCAGGACCCCGCCGAACTCCTCCTGGACGGCCTTGGGCACCGCCCCGAACCGCTCCAGGAAGCGGCTCGACCGGTCGGCCGAATCGAGGGACGCGAAGAGCCCCCAGGCCTCGTCCTTGAGGGCCCGGACGGCGTCCCATTCGAGCTCCAGGGCGCGCTCGAGATTGCCTTCGACGAGAAGCGCCAGGATGCGGGCCTGCTCGGGGCTGAAGGCCCGCTCGATCAGGATCTCCTCGATCTCCTCGCGGCCGATGGGCGAGAAGGCCAGGGTCTGGCAGCGCGAGCGGATGGTCGGAGCGAGGCGATGAGGGCTGGCCGTCACCAAGATGATGTGGCTGAAGTCCG
>JBAVUQ010000130.1:0-13963 GCA_049696855.1 Candidatus Aminicenantales bacterium | reverse complement strand
CCAAGGAAGGCAAGAATCCGTTCCAGCTCGATTCCCGCGAGCCCAAGCTCGAATACGAGGTCTTCCTCAAGAACGAGGTCCGCTACAAGACGCTCGTCCAGCAGTTCCCCGAGATCGCCAAGGAGCTGTTCGCCCGGGCCGCCCTGGAATCGCGAAAGCGCTACGAGACTTACAAGAAGCTGTCCGAATAGCCTTCACGGAGGCGTCGTGAAGAGGGGAGGTCACCGGCCCGCCGGCCCAGCCGGCGCCGGACCGACGGTGACGCGCAGGGCCCGGGCCGGATCGAGGACCTGGCGGATATAGGCGTTCATTTCCTCGAGCGTCACCGCGTCGAAAGCTTCGAGGAGCCCTGCGGCGGATTCGGCGCCGAGGCCGAGGGTCTCGAAGAGCCCAAGGATCCGCAGCCGCGGCGATTTGGCTTCCGTCTCCCTGAGGAAGCGGGCCTGGGCCATCGTCCGCGTCGCTTCCATTTCATCCTCCGTCAGGCCCTTTTCGCCGAGGTCTTCAAGCGTCCGGTCGAGCGCCGCCGCGGCCTCCGCGCCTCTGTCCTTTCCTGTCTCGAGATAGGCGACGAGCACCCCGGCGCTTTTCATCCAGGTCAGGTCGGCATCGACGCCGTAGGCCAGTCTCTCGTCCTCCCTCAGGGCCCACAGGCGCGAGCCGGGGCCCTTGCCGAGCACGGTTTCGAGGAGGTCCCCCCGGGCCATGTCCGCCAGGCCGGCCCGGGGCAGGGCGTAAGCACGCCCCACATAGGTTTGCCGGGTCTCCCTCTCCCGGCTGATGTCGCGCTCAGCCGGCAGGACCGGATCCTGGCGCGGGATATCGGCGGCCGCCGCGTCAGGGAAGTCGCCGAAGGACTTCTCAAGGAGACGACGGACAGCTTCCCGATCGAGGTCGGACTCGACGCAGAAGAAAACGTTCGGCTTGACGACGAGCCGGCGGACGAACGAGACGATGTCCTTTCTGTCGATGGTCTTGAGGCTCGCCTCCGTTCCATTGAGGACCGACCCGTAGCCGACCCCGCCGAAGAAGGCTCCGAAGACCGCGTTCCGCGCGACCGTGACGGGGTCGTCCTCGTCGGCCTTTCCGTTGGCCGTCATGAGCTCCTTGACCCGGCCGACGCGAAGCCCCGAGATGAGCGGATTCAGAATGATCTTTCCGGCCAGCCCCAGGGCGCTTTCCAGGTGCTCGGTCAGGCACTCGATGAGGATGATCGAGCTGTCCTCGAGGCAGACATAGCTCAGGCGGGTCGCCTGGGCCATCAGGTCCTGGATCTTGCTCTCGTCGGGTATTTCGAGGAGGAGCCTGGTCGAGACGGCGGCCAAGCCGTCGCCGCCGGACGGGACCGCCGACTTGCCGCCGCCGATAAAAAGCCCGACGACGGAGGTCGGCGAAACCGGGTCTTTCTGGTAGACGCAGGGGACTCCCGTCGACAGGATGAATCTCTCGGGAGGGTTTGTCCAGGGTCGCGGCGGGTCCTGGGCTCGTCCCGTGAGCGCCGCGCCTGCGGCCAAGGCCAGAGCGGCCAGGCAGGCTGCCGCGGATCGTCCGCGCCGGCGGGCCGGGGCGCTCATCTCTTCTTCCCCTTTTCGGGGACGATGGAGACCGCGGCGCATTCGCCTCGTCCGAGATAGCGCGCCGCGGCCCTCCGGAGATCGCCCGAATCGACCTTTTCGATGTGGCCCAGATAGCGGCCCGGGTTCTCCCGGGTGTTGAGCAGCATGTAACGGACGAGCGAGCCGGCCAGCTGAAGGCCGGATTCCTCGGCCTGGGCCGAGTTGAAGCGGATCTGATTCTTGGCCATCTCCAGATAATCGAAGGCGGCCATCTCCGCCTCGGGCGTGAGAAAATCCTTCTTCGAGTACGATTCGCTGTGGGCCCTTTTGAGGAAGGACACCGCCGCCCGCTCCACCGCCGCCAGGTCCTTGGGGTCGGCCTTGATCGACACGACGGCCGCCCCGCCGAGCCGATTCGCGAGATAGGACATGGAGACGTTCTGGACGGAGTCGCGCTGGCTGTGAAGGTAGGCGCCCAGAAGAGGATTCACGCCGCGGCCGAGAGCCTCGACGAGGACGTTCATGGCGTACTGGTCGGGATCGTTGTAGCCGGGGGCGGCGAAACCGATAAAGAGGTAGCCCGCGCGAACGTCCCGCTCGAGACGTCGGGTGCTCATCCTCTTGAGAGGGGAGGCCATCGGAAAGGCCTCCGGCTTGAAACCCGTTTTCGGCAGAGGCCCGAAGATCTCCCGTATCCGGGTCTCCATATCGGCCGTCGCGAAATCCCCGGCCACGGCCAGGGCGCAGTTGTCGGCCACGAAGAATTTCCGGTAGAAGGCGCCGAGGTCGGCCGCGCTGGCCGCGGCGATGACCTCGCGCCGCCCGTAGACCGAACGCCCGTAAGGGTGCCCGGGGAACAGGTCCTGGAGGACGAGGTCGACCGCGCTTCGCTCCGGATCGTCCTCCATCTGATCGTACTCCTCGAGGAGGATCGCCTTCTCCCTGTCGATGTCGGCCTGGCTCAGGGCGAGGCCGAAAAGGATGTCCTTCTCGTTCCGCAGCCCGAAATCGGCGGACTCGGCCGGGAGCGAGATCTCGAAGACGGCGAGGTCCTGGCCCGTGTTGCCGTTGAAGTAGGCCCCGTGGCGCCGGATGTCGGCTCCGACCTCGGCTCCTGATCGGGTCGACGACCCCCGAAAGAGGGCGCAGTGCTCGAGGAGGTGGACGAGCCCGCTCGTCGCGTCGGTCTCGTCCTTCGAGCCGACATTGAAGCCGGTGACAATGTGGACAAGGGGAAGGTCCCGCTTTTCATAGAGGAAAACCTGGAGGCCGTTGTCGAGGACGATATGCCGGCCTTGCGCGGCCGCGGTGAGGGGAGTCGCGGCGAGCCAGACGCCGGCGAGGAGGCCGGCCCCGAGTCCCCGAGCTCTCACAAATCGATTGGCCACGGCGAAGCCTTCGAGAGGATCCGGTTCCAGTCTATCACAAGGGGTTCAGAGTGTGCTAGAATCCTTGAAGAGGTTGCACCGGCGATGAGACCCGAGAGGAAAGCCAGGATCCTGGTCATCGATGACGAAGAGAACATCCGCAAGTCGCTGAAGATGATCCTCGAGTACGAAGGCTACGAGTTCTTCGAGGCCGCGACCGGCGAGGACGGCCTGGAGATGCTCCGGGAGACGGTCGGCATCGACCTCGTCCTCCTGGACATCAAGATGCCGGGGAAGAGCGGTCTCGAGGTTCTGGCCGAGCTCGGGACCAGGCCGTTCGTGCCGGAGGTCATCATGATCTCGGGGCAGGGGACCATCCAGACGGCCGTCGAGGCGACCAAGCTCGGAGCCTTCGATTTTCTGGAGAAGCCGCTCCATCGCGAGCGCGTCCTTATCAGCATCCGCAACGCCCTCAAGCAGACGAGCCTCAGCCGCGAGTGCCAGGACCTCAAGAAGAAGGCCGAGAAGCACTACGAGATCATCGGCAACCATCCCCTCATCCAGAACCTGTGGAAGGAGATCCTCAAGATCGCCCCGACCAACGCCACCGTGCTCATCCACGGCGAGAGCGGCACCGGCAAGGAGCTCGTCGCCCGGTCGATCCACGCCCACAGCCTGAGGGCCCGCGAGCCCTTCGTCCAGGTCAACTGCGCCGCCATCCCGGAGGAGCTCATCGAATCGGAGCTCTTCGGCCACGAGAAGGGGGCCTTCACCGGGGCCACGGAGAAGAAGACGGGTAAGTTCGAGCAGGCCGACGGCGGCACGATCTTTCTCGACGAGATCGGCGACATGAGCCTCCGGACCCAATCCAAGGTCCTGCGCGTCCTCGAGGAGGGTGAAGTCCAGAAGGTCGGCTCGAGCAAGATCTCCAAGGTCGACGTCCGGGTCATCGCCGCGACCAACAAGGACCTGCGGAAGGAGATCCAGGAGGGGCGGTTCCGGGAGGACCTCTTCTTCCGCCTGAACGTCGTCCCGCTCTATTCGCCGGCCCTGCGCGAGAGGAAGGAGGACATCCCGCTTCTCGTCGACTATTTTTCGCGGACCTTCGCCGAGGAGAACAATTTCCGGCCGCGGAAGTTCTCCCCGGACGCCCTGGAGGCCATGTCCGCCTTCGCCTGGAAAGGCAACGTCCGCGAGCTCAAGAACATCGTCGAGCGTCTGCTGATCATGACCGACCGCGACACGATCGAGAGAAAGGACCTGCCGGAGCCTCTCCGGGAGAAGGCCGAAGCGGTCCTCCCGGACGCCGCCGGGGTCAAGACCCTGCGCGAGTTCCGCGACCTCGCCGAGCGCGATTTCCTTCTGGCCAAGCTCGAGGCCAACGCCTGGAACATCTCCCAGACGGCCCGGGAGATCGACACGCCGCGGTCGAACCTCTATAAAAAGCTCGAACAATACGGTATAAAGATAACGGCCGGAGTGGGCGAGACGGTCGCCTCTCCTTCCCGCGAGGGGGGAGAGGAGGAAAGTCCGGACTCCGAAGGGCAGGATGGTCGCTAACAGCGACTCCGGGCGACCGGGGGAAAGTGCCACAGAAAAGACACCGCCCTCCGGGGGGCGCAAGCTCTCCGGGGAGCAAGGGTGAAATGGCGAGGTAAGAGCTCACCGCCCCGGCGGCGACGCCGGGGGCAGGGCAAACCCCATCCGGAGCAAGGCCAAACGAGCCCCATTTTGGGATGGCCCGTCCCAGGGGGCGGGTCGGCCGCTGGATCCCGGGAGCAATCCCGGGACTAGACAAATGACCGTCGCCCGCGCAAGCGGGGACAGGATCCGGCTTACGTCCCGCTCCGGCCGTTCTTCTCTTCCCGCGGACCCTATCCCTGACCGCGGATTCTATGTTATAAGCGGTGCGATGATCCCTTATTCGGCCATAGGAATCGGGATCGCCGTCATCTTCGGCGTCTGGGCCTTCATCGTTGCGGAAACGGTCAAAGAGAGGGCCGTTATCGCCGGTACGGCCCTTCTTGTCTTCCTTATCGGATCGATCTTCCGTTCCCGGGCCGGCCAGCTCATCACGCTCATCGGATGGGTCGTCTATGGGGTCGGCTGCATCGTCTACCTGCGTATAAACGGCATGGAGATCCGCTGATGTCTCGGTTCGTCTGGTGGAAAGAAGCCTCGCCGGACGCCCGGCGGTCGCTCGTCGCGGCCTCGTTCGGCTGGATGCTCGACTCCTTCGACGTCATGCTGTATGCCATGGTCCTGGCGGCCCTGATGGCCGACCTGGGCATCGCCAAGGCGACGGCGGGCCTGCTCGGATCGTTGACCCTGGCCGCCTCGGCCGTCGGAGGCCTCGTCTTCGGCGTCCTGGCCGACCGCTTCGGGCGCCGGAAGGCGCTGATGGCCAGCATCGTCATCTATTCGATCTTCACGGCCGCCTGCGGCTTCGCCACGGGTGTGGTCATGCTGGCCGTCTTCCGCGTCTTCCTCGGGCTCGGGATGGGCGGGGAGTGGGCCAGCGGCGCGGCGCTCGTCTGCGAAACCTGGCCGGCCGAACACCGCGGCAAGGCCCTGGGGATCGTCCAGAGCTCGTGGGCTGTCGGCTATGCCGCTGCCGCGGCCGTTGCCGCTATCGTCCTGCCTGTCTGGGGTTGGCGCGGGGTCTTCTTCGTCGGCGTCCTGCCGGCCTTCTTCACCCTTTGGGTCCAGAAACGGGTCCGGGAGCCCGAGATCTGGAAGACCGCCCGCGCGGCCGCCCCGAAGGTCCGGGCCGGCTTCGGCGAGATCTTCGGCCGCAAGCGGCTGCGCCTGACCCTCCTGGTCACCCTGATGAACGCCTTCACGATGTTCGCCTGGTGGGGATTCAACCTCTGGCTTCCGGCTTACCTGTCCATGCCGTCCGGAGAGGGAGGGATCGGCCTGGCTCCCCGGACGATGTCCGCCCTGGTCATCTTCATGCAGGCCGGCATGTGGCTCGGCTACATCACCTTCGGGTTCATCAGCGACAAGATCGGGCGGAAAAGGTCGTACGTGGGCTTCCTCGTCGCCGCCGCGGCCTTCATGGTCCTCTATTCGAGGACACGCGAGCCCCTGGTCTTGTTCATGCTGGGCCCCTTCGTCGCCTTCTTCGGGACCGGATACTTCACCGGCTTCGGAGCGCTGACCGCGGAGATCTACCCGACGGCCATCCGGGCCACGGCGCAGGGGATCACCTACAACACCGGCCGCATCGTCAGCGCCGTCGCGCCGTTCGCCGTGGGCTCCCTGGCCCAGACGAGGGGATTCGGATTCTCGTTCCTCATGATCGCGGCGGCCTTCCTGACGGCGGCGCTTTTCTGGGCGGGCATTCCCGAGACGGCAGGTCGAACGCTGGATTAGGCCGGCGCCGGTCCGGACCTCGTCCCACAAATATCTTGGGGCTGAAGCTGCCAGGCGCCGCCTACTTTTTTATAACGGATCGTCGTCGTTTTGACAAACCCGCGGCCAGCCCACGCATATCGATCGAAGCATATGTCAGGCGGGTCGATGCTGATCCTGTCATAGGAATTCCTCTCGCCTCTTGTCCGTTTGGAGATCGCCGTGCCCGCCTGGGCGACGATGATCGATCGCTTGACCGTGATATCGTGACTTTGGAGATCTCCCATGTAGCCTCGGTGATAATGTCCGGCCAGCAGCAGATCGATGCCGCACGGCCCGAGGGCTTCCGCCGCCAGGCCGCCCCGTCCCACCAGTGTTGCGTAAGGATCATCCAGGGGAGGCAGGAAGGGGTGATGGGTGACAAGCACTTTGAAGAGATGGCCGCCGGCTGAGCACAATCGGTCGGCCAGCATCTTGATCTGAGCCGCCGATATTCTGCCGTTCTTAAAAGTCGCCGCCCGCGCCGTATTGGCTCCGAGGACGATCAGCTCGTCATCTTCAAAAACGGGGTTGAGGTCGGCTGTGATGTAGCGCCTGTACCGGCGCAGCGGCGTGAAGGTGCGCCGAATGACGTCGTAAAGGGGAATGTCGTGGTTTCCCGGCACCACCAGACTGGGCGCCATGATCTTCCGGATGAATGCGCCTGCGGCTTCGAATTGCTTCTTCCGAGCCCGTTGGGTCCGATCGCCGCTGATGACGACCACGCTCGGATCAATTCCGTTGAGATCTTCCAACAATCGATCTGCGATCCGTTCGTCTTCCATGCCAAAATGGAGGTCCGAAATGTGCGCGATCATCCTCATGGCGTTGCAGTCTCCGGCGCAAAGACGCGCAAGGCCTTGGGCCGGATCCGGTAATTGAGAGGGGTCTGGAGCGTCATGAGCTGGCCGTCTGCGCTCACCGTGATCCGCCTGCGCCGCGTTTGGACCTGAACCTCTTTGGAGAGTATGAAGGTAAAATCCTTTTCTTGTTTGATGCCGAGGAGGCCCATCAGCAGAATTCTCAGTAGAGCGAGCCGGCCCGCGTGTTTCAACAGATAGGTACAAAGCTCCCCGCGCTCCAAAGACGGGCGGTCGCCGACGCGCAGGAGCTTCATCTCATAGCGATTGTTGCCGACAAACAAGAACGGTGTGGTGCGCGTCAGACTGCCTTCGGAAGTCTCGAGCCTGAGGGTCACCAGGGGGAATCGCAAGAATACGCGGATCGAAGCATCCAGCATGGCCGGCCATTTTCCGCGGCCCAGGCGAATGATTTCCTGGTTTCGCCTGAGTACGGCCTTTGGATAGAGCCCGATCGATGAATTGTTGACAAAGATGTGGCCGTTGACTTCTCCGACGTCGATCTCGCGGGTCTTGCCTGCCGCAATCGTGAGGACCGCCTCTTTCAAGTCGAAAGGGATTTTCAGGTCCTTGGCGAGGTGGTTCAACGTGCCAAGCGGAAGAATGCCCAAAGGGGTGGACGTGCCGGCCAGCACCCCGGCCACCGTGCCTATGGTGCCGTCCCCGCCCGCTGCGACCACAGCGTCGAAATGGGACATCTCGACCTGCTTTATAAACGCGCTGAAGTCGGGGATCTCGGAGGATTTGACCTGGGCATCGATATCTACGGCCTGGAATGCCGCAGTGATCTCTTCGGCTCGGCTTTCTCCCTCACGGGAAGAGCCGTTGCCCGAAAGGGAATTGAGGATGACCAGGATCTTCATCGCTCGTCGAGAAAAAGCCGGGCCGTCGTCAGTTCACGGCTTTTTTGACCGTACGCTTCACATCCTTGACCACGCCCTTAACCCGGCCCCTGAGCTCATCCCTCTCGCCCTCTCGCCGGAGCCTCCTGTTGCCGGTCAAATCCCCGACCGCCTGTTTGATCTTGCCTTTGCTCTTGTCGATGATCTCGCCCATCATTCACTCCTGTAGTTAAAGCGGCAAGCCCGCACGCGGTCTCGCCGCAACGTCTCGCCTTTTTAATCGATGATCATTCGGTTGTCGATCTTCTTGACGCCGTGAATATCTTCAATACGTTTGGTCACCAATTCCTTTTCCGCAGCGTTCTTGGCCTTGCCGCTCACAGTGACCACGCCTTTTTCGACAGAAATATCGGCTCTAAAGACGTTCGTGCCGCGGTGGAAAAGCAGCGCCAATTTGATCTGCGACTTTATGGATGCGTCATCGATAAATTCCCCGACCGACCTGCGATCCCCATGGGGCGTCTTGGCCACGGTCATCTCGTTGTCGACAGCCTTCACCCCTTCGATATCTTTGACATATTCGGTTGCCAGCCCTTTTTCGGCGCGGCTGTCGGCTTCACCCCGCAGGGTCACCCGGCCGTCTTCCACAGTAACCTCGGTAACGGCGCCGTCCAGATTGCGATGCAGCATGAGCACGGTTTTGACCTTCATATGGATCCAGGCATCCGAGCCCTTTGCCGGAATTCCCCCCTTGACCTCCAGCTTGTTGTCGACGCTCTTCACTCCAGGCAGACCGGCAACCGTATCAGCCGCCAACGATAGATGGGATTCCTCTGAGACGGTTCCTGTCAGGGTGACCACCCCATCCTGGGAGTGAATCTGAATATCATCGCCTTGGAGATAGGTCTTGAAGACATATGATGATTTAAAGGTCGATTCGATGCGTCTGTCGACGTCTTGAGCGACTAGAGAGACGGTCATCATCAACAACACCAACGCTCCCAAAATCAACGTTTCCCGATGCTCTCTCTTCACTTCGACTCCTCCTCTTGACCGATCATGCTGCGTTTCCAACGCTAAAGAACCCTGCGGCCCTGCAACAATCGTATGATCAGAACGACCACGGCGATGACCAGAAGAAGGTGGATCAGGCCGCTGCTGACGTGGAAGGCGAAAAACCCCAAAGCCCACAGGATGACCAAGATGATGATGATTGTCTCAAGCATGCCAACCTCCATTCTTAAATTAACCCCTCGCGGCCCTGCTTCCAGCCGCTATCGGACGGCAAGGCAGAGCCTGGAGAAGCCACTAATCATAAAGCCGTTTTCATGCCAGGATATTTCCATATGATCAGAATGACGGAAAATTGCCATCCTCTCCGGAAAAAGGCGGAATTCCAGACGGCCGGCGACTTGAAGGCTCTAGTCAGATAGAATTGAGTCTCTATCCCTGGATTCAGAGGCATGCCGTCCGACAGCACGATTCCTGTTTGAGCGGATATTTTTGACCTCCGGTCAGGACCGCGACTTGAATAAGCGACGCTTGAACGAGGGCGGCTAGAAGGGGACCGAAAAGGCCTGGCGGATCAAGGTCAGGAGATTCCCCGGCCACACGCCGAGCTGGAGGACCCCGAAAAGACACAGGAAGATGACCAGGTAGAGGGCCGGGTTCTCGCGGTCGAGGCCGGGTTCGGACTCGGCATCCCGCATGTACATCGCGACGATGACCTTCAGGTAATACGCGGCCGCGATGAGGCTGGCCAGGACGGCCGCCACGGCCAGGAGCACATGCCCCTTTGCGACGGCGGCGCTGAAGATATAGAATTTGCCCAGGAAGCCGGCCGTCGGGGGGATGCCGGCCAGCGACAGGAGAAAGACGGTCATGCTCGCGGCGAGCCAAGGGTGCCTGCGCCCCAGGCCGGCCAGGTCGGCGAGCGAGGTGCGATCCTCGCCCGTCCCTGATAGCGCGGCCAGGACGCCGAACGCCCCGGCGTTCATGAACGTATAGGCGATGACGTAGAAGACAAGGCCCGGCCCGTCGCCTGAGACGACCGCGACCAGGATATAACCCGAATGGGCGATGGCCGAATAGGCCAGGAGCCTCTTGACGTCCTTCTGCCTCAAAGCGGCCAGGTTCCCCACGAACATCGTCAGGACGGCGGCAACGGCCACAGCCGGCACGAGGAACGAAACCGTCCCGCCGCGGCCGGGGAGAGGGGCCAGGACGCGGAAGAGAACGACGAGCCCCGCGGCCTTGGGGGCGATGGTCAGGAAGGCGCTGACGGGTGTCGGCGCGCCTTGATAGACGTCAGGCGCCCACATATGGAAGGGGACGATGGCGATCTTGAAGAACAGGGCGGCCACGATAAGGCCCAGGCCGAACACCGCGGCGACAGGGGGCGACCCGGCCGGGCCGCCCCCTCGGGAGAGGCTCGCCGTGAAGCTCAGATCACCCGAAGTCCCGAAGAGGATGGCCAGACCAAAGACGAAAAACGCCCCGGCGAAGCTGCCCATAAGGAAGTACTTCGCGGCCGCTTCGGAGGCAGCTCGGTCATTCCGCCTGAGGCCGGTGAGCGCGTAGGAGGCGACCGAGAGGACCTCGAGCCCGAGGAAGACGACGAGCCAGTCCATGGACGAGACCATGATCATCAGGCCGGATACGGCCAGGAGCAGCAGGCCGCAGAGCTGGCCGAGGTTGATGTCCCGGCGGGGGGCGTACTCGAGGCTCATCAGCAGGACAAAGGCCGCGATCAGGACGAAAACGGCCATGAGGAGGAGGGCGAGCGGGTCGAGGACGAGCCGCCCCTCGAAGCAGGCCAGCTCGAGTCCCCAGGAACGCACGATCAGGAACCCGGCGACGAAGAGGGAAACGATCGCCGCCGTGGCGGACACCTCGTGGTCCTTGCGCTTCAGGAACGCTTCAAAAAGAAGGGCAACGAGCGCGCCGGCGACCACGGAGACGAGGGGAGCCAGGGCCATGAGCGACATGCTAGCGCTCCGGCTCCACGACGCCCGCCTCGTCCGCGGCGGACGGAATGGCGAGTGTCAGGGTTGACGTCGCGGCGGGCTTGGCCTTCGCGGAATCGATGTACCGGGAGACGGACGCGTCCATCTTTCTCAGGATCGTCCCCGGGAAGAGTCCCATGAAGACCATGAGGACGATGATCGGAACAAGATACGCGAGCTCTCGCCCGTCGAGATCGCGCAGCCTCCTGTCCTGAGGGTCCTTGAGCGGGCCTTGCATGACCCGCCGGTAGAGCCAGAGGAGATAGGCGGCCGAGAGGATCACCGTCGATACGCCGAGGACGGCCAGGACCTTGTTCGATCCGAAGATGCCGAAGAAGCACAGGATCTCCCCGACGAAGCCGTTGAGTCCGGGCAGGCCAGCCGACGAGAGCATCGAGACAAGGAAGAGCCCGGCGAAGACGGGCATGCGCGCCGCCGTGCCGCCGTAATCCGCGATCAGCCGGGTGTGGGTCCGCTCGTAGAGGATGCCGACGCAGAGGAAGAGGGCCCCGGTGCTCAGGCCGTGATTGAGCATCTGGTAAAGGGCGCCTTCGGTCGCCTCGAAATTGAGCGAGAAAATGGCCAACATGATGAGCCCCATGTGGCTGACGCTCGAGTAGGCGACGAGGGATTTCATGTCCTTCTGGACGAGGGCCATCAGGCCGCCGTAGATGACGCCGACGACGGCCAGGATCGACAGGGCCGGAGCGAAGGAAGCCGCGGCTTGAGGAAAAAGAGGAATGCCCAGCCGCACGAAGCCGTAGGCCCCCATTTTCAGCAGGATCGCCGCCAGAAGGACGGAGCCGGCCGTGGGCGCCTCGACGTGGGCGTCCGGGAGCCACGTATGAAGCGGGAAGAGGGGGATCTTGATGGCGAAGGCCAGGCCGAAGGCGAGGAAAAGCCACGTCTGCAGGCCCGGCGCAAAAGGCGTCGCGGCCAGGTCGGCGATCGTCAGCGAGTAGCTCCCCGTGGCCCGAAAATAGGCGGCGTGGAGGACGAAGATCGCGACCAGCATGAGCAGGCTGCCGAACATCGTGAAGAGGACGAACTTCATCGTCGCATAGACGCGCCGGCGGCCGCCCCAGATGCCGATGAGGAAGTACATCGGGATGAGCATGGCCTCCCAGAAAACATAAAAAAGGAACAGGTTCAGCGAGACGAAGACCCCGATCATGCCGGTCTCGAGCAGGAGCATGAAGACGGAGAACTCTTTGACCCTGTCGCCGATGGCCCGCCAGGAGGAGAGCAGGGCCAGAGGCGTCAGGAAAGCGGCCAGGAGGACGAGGAACAGGCTGATGCCATCGACGCCGACGTGGTAGTCGAGGCCGCGCCCGAGCCAGGAGGCCCGCTCGACGAATTCGGGCAGGCCCGATGTCCCGTTGAAGCCGAAATAGAGCGTCAGCGACAGGCCGAAGGTCAGGAGCGACACGGCCAGGGCCACCGCCCGTACGATCTTGACCGATCCGCTCCGGACGAAGATCAGAAGGATCGATCCGGCCAGCGGCAGGAACGTAACGAGGGAGACGAGCGGGATGCCGGCGACCAAGGACTTCATATCAGCAGGAATCCCAGAAAGAGGATCGCCCCCAAGAGAAAGGCCAGGGCGTAATCTCGGAGAAGGCCGCTCTGGAGGATGTTCAGGCCCTTGCCGGCCAGGCCCGCGCCGGCCGCGGAACCGTCGAGAACGCCGTCGATGACCTTGAGGTCAAAATGCTGGTAGGTCCATTCGGCGCCGCGGACGAGGGGCCTGACGAGCATGGTATCATAGGCCTCGTCGACATAGTACTTGCCTAAAAGCAGGCGATAGGCTCTTGGAAAGCGATGGGCTAAGCTCACCGGTATCTGCGGGGATTTCCGATAGAAAACGAAGGCCAACCAGATTCCCAGCAGGGCCGAGAGTGTCGCCGCCAGAACGAGCATGGCCTCGGTCGAGGACGCGAGATGATGCGGAGCCCCGCCGAGGACGGTCTCGAGGAAGCGGCCGAGGACGTCGGCCCGCTCGCCGAAAAAGACCGGCAGCCCGATAAATCCCGCCAGGGCCGAAAAGACGGCCAGAATGACCAGCGGGACGGTCATCGTCCGGGGCGGCTCGTGGACGTGCTGCCCGGGAGCGAGCGGGACCCTTTCTTCGCCGTAGAAGGTCATATAGATCAGCCGGAACATGTAGAAGGCCGTCAGCACGGCCCCGGCAAGGCCCAACGTATAGAGAGCGTATTGCCCGCCGGCGAACGCGCTCGTCAGGATGGCGTCCTTGGAGAAGAATCCGGACAGGAAGGGCACACCCGAAATGGCCAGGGCCCCGATGAGGAATGCGGGAAAGGTCACGGGCAGGAGCTTCCGCAGCCCGCCCATGCGCCGCATGTCCTGCTCGCCGCCGAGGGCATGGATGACGCTTCCGGCGGCGAGAAAGAGCAGGCTCTTGAAGAAGGCGTGGGTCATAAGATGGAACATCCCGGCGGCATAGGCCCCGACGCCGCAGCCGATGAACATGTAGCCGATCTGGGAGATCGTCGAATAGGCCAGGACCCGCTTGATGTCGTTCTGGACGAGGGCCATGGTCGCCGCGAAAACGGCCGTGATCGCGCCGACCCAGGCCACGACCGAGGACGCCGTGACGGAGGCCGCGTACAGTCCGCTCAGGCGGCAGACCATGTAGACGCCGGCCGTGACCATGGTCGCGGCATGGATGAGGGCCGAGACCGGGGTCGGCCCCTCCATGGCGTCCGGAAGCCAGACGTAGAGCGGGATCTGGGCCGATTTCCCGGTGGCGCCGACGAACAGGAGGACGGCGATCAAGGTGATGAGGGCGGGAGAGAGGAGCCCCGCTCCGGGAGCCGCGTTGATGGCCGCGATATCGGCCCGGCCGACGGTCGCGAGCAGGAACAGGATGGCGATGATGAAGGCCGCGTCGCCGATCCTGTTGACGATGAAGGCCTT
>JBAVUQ010000129.1:0-7638 GCA_049696855.1 Candidatus Aminicenantales bacterium | reverse complement strand
GCTCGGAGATCGGCCGCCCCGTCGCGATATGGACTTCGAGGGCGCGGATGATGCGGATGCGGTCCCTGCCGCGGACCTTCCGCGCGTATTCCGGGTCGACGGCTTCGAGCCGGCGGAAGAGGGCGTCGAGGCCCTTGTCAGCGGTCTCGGCCTCGAGGGCCGCCCGCACCGCCGGGTCCCGGCCTGGGCCGGGGAACAGCCCGTCGACGAGGGCCTTGATGTAAAGACCGGTGCCGCCGGCGACGATCGGAAGCCGTCCGCGGGCGGCGATCCCCTGGGCGGCGGCGAGCGCGTCCCGGACGAAGTCCGCGGCGGTGTACTGGGCCTCGGGCCCGACGATGTCGATGAGGTGGTGGGGGACGCCGCGCCGGTCCCCGGGTCCCGTCTTGTCGGCGCCGATGTCGAAGCCGCGGTAGACCTGGATGGAGTCGCCGCTGATGACCTCGCCGCCGAAGCGCAGGGCCAGATCGACGGCGACGCGGCTTTTGCCGACGGCGGTCGGTCCGAGGACGATGACGAGGAGGGGGGCTTCAGGTTCCAATTTCGATGAGGATCCAGATCACAAGAAGCGAGGCGAAGACGAGGAGCGCGAGGAGCTGGCGCCGCTTCACGGGGCCTCTCCGAGCTTCTCCAGGCTCCTGACAAGGGAGGACTCGTGCTCCGGACCGAGCGTCCGCTTGACGACCAGGACCTCGGCGGCCAGGATCTCGTCCATGCTCCGGAGCATGGACAGGCGGCAGTCGTCGCCGACGATATTGGCGCTGACCCGGAGGGGCGACTTGATCTCGAGGCGGCCGTCCGGCTTGATCTCGGCGCTCTGGAAGGCCGGGTCGAGGCGGCCCCGGACCTCGTCCAGGGCCTTCCCGATCATGCTGAAGGCGACCGGTCCGATCTCCTTCGAGACGTACTTGAAGACGAAGGCGCACCTGGCGTTGAACAGCCCCAGGATACGGTCCATGCCCGCGAGCGACATATCGCCGGCGAGCCTGGCCGTTTTCGGCTTCGGGCCCGCGGTCCCGGCCAGGCCGAGGAGAAGCAGGGCGAAGAGGGACCGGCGGGTCTCGGCCTCGCCGACGTCGCTCGCGGCCGAGACCTCCTCCAGGGTCTTCGGGGGATCGAGGAGGCCGAGGACATATTTCTCCGCGAGGGAGAGGCCGAAGGCGTCGGACGAGAAGGCCGGAAGCCGGCGGATGACTTCGTCGCGGGCCGGCAGGACCCGGTCGAGCGCCGACTCGTCCTTCATCCTCCGGGCGCCCTCGAGGAGGAGCCCCGGGATATCGATCGCGTCGATATAGACCCGGGCCGGCGGACCGCTCCGGGTATGGAATTCGCGCTCCACTCCGTCGCTCCCCAGGAGCGACAGGGCCTCGTCCCGGGCATAGGATTGCAAGAGCGTCCAGAGGCGCTCCGGCGTGAAGAGCGAAGTCTCGACGAGGCCGCGGAGAGAGGACCCTGCGGATTTCTGGACGTGCTCCTCGACGCGGGTCAAGGCGATGAGGTCGGTCTCGCCCGTGGTCAGGAGGAAGCGCAGGAAGTCCTTTTCTTCGAACGACACGGAGTCGAGGACGAGGAAGCCGCGCTCGAACGACAGGCACTTCGGAACGCCGGAAGCGCGGACGTAGAGCGAGCCGCTCAGCCCCTGCTTCCAGATCTCGGCCAGGACGCGGGCCACGGGAGCGCGGGCGAACTCCTCGGAAGCGAACCACTCGTCCATGGACTTACTTTAACGACCGGGCCGTGCGAAGTCAATGAACGGAAAATCCCGGTGTCAGCGGAGGAAGCTCATCCCGATCAGGCCGATGCCGATGTTGACCAGGGCTTTGAGGACCCAGACGCCGTAGGACAGGAACAGGGCCTTCTTGACCGGGACCTTGAACACGGCCGCCAGGCCGATCGCCAGGATGCCGAACATCCAGAGCTGGAAGAAATCGATCTGTGTCAGCATGATGTAGGACGTCGACGTGACTTCCATGCGGGGGAAGAGCAGGGCCAGGCTGGTCGATGTCTGCATGAGGGACTGGCGGCTCAGGGCCAGGAGCATGCGGACGGCGTTCCCCAACAGCTTGTCGATGAGACTCGCGTGGACCAGTATGGACAGGACCTGGACGTAGGTCCCCTGCGTGGACATGAACCGGCCCAGGATGAGCAGGATCAAGCTCTGGAGGAGGAGCGCGGCGACGAAGAAAAGAGGCGTCGTGACGAAGATCTGCAGGATCTTGCCGGCCGTGGTGGGGTGCTCGGTCCTCTCGATCATCTTGTTGTAGTTCGCCTCGCCCATCTTTTCCTTGAGAGGGACGTTGTCCTTCATCAGGGTGAGCTGGTCCCTTTGCATGTAGGGGCGGGCGACAGCAGTGAAGACGATGAGGGCGAGAAGGACGACGATGAGCGTAGAGACCCAGACCGGCTTGGCGGCCAGGCCGTCGAACGTCGGCTTCGGATTGAAGAAGACCCCTTCGATGCGCTTGACGAGGCTCATGAGTTAGGCTCCTTTCCGTTCGTCCCTCTCGATCTGGCCGTCGCGGATGTGGATGATGCGCTGGGCCTGATCGGCGACCTCGCGGTCGTGGGTGACCATGATGATCGTGTTGCCTTGCTCGTGGATGCGGTGGAAGAGATTGAGGATCTCCCGGCCCGTCCGGGAATCGAGGTTCCCCGTCGGCTCGTCGGCCAGGAGGAGGGACGGCTCGTTGACCAGGGCCCGGGCGACGGCCACGCGCTGGCGCTCGCCGCCCGAGAGCTCGGCCGGCTTGTGGTTCATCCGGGCCTTCATCTCGACCCGTTCGAGGGCCCGGCGGGCTTTCTCCTCGCGCTCGGTCTTCTTCATGCCGGCGTAGATGAGGGGCAGCTCGACGTTCCGGAACGCCGAGGCCTTGGGCAGGAGGTTGAAGACCTGGAAGACGAAGCCGATCTCGCGGTTGCGTATGAAGGCCAGCTCGTCCTCGGTCATGGCGCTGACGAGCTTGCCGTTGAGACGGTAGACGCCGGAGCTCGGCGTGTCGAGGCAGCCGATGAGATTCATCAGCGTCGACTTGCCCGAGCCCGAGGGGCCCATGATGGCCACGAATTCGTTCCGCTCGACCGTCAGGGAGACGCCCCGCAGGGCTTCGACCTCCTGCTCGTCGAGCTTGTAGACCTTCCAGAGGTCCTCGGCCAGGATGACGATGGGGTCCGGTCCGGTCATGGCGTCAAGCTTCCTTCTTCGGTTCCGCCTTGACGAGGACGCCGTCCTTGAGCCCGCGGAGAGAGGCGTACGGACCGGTGACGATCTCCTGGCCCTCCTTGAGCCCGGAGGTGATCTCGATCATCATCCCTCCGGTGATGCCCTTGCCGACCGGCGTGAATTTGACCCGGCCGGCTTCGACGGCGTAAACGCCTTCTTCCTCGCGGGCCGCGGTGGGGGCGCTCTTGTCGACGTTCGGCTTCTCCCGCAGGACGAGCGACGAGATGGGCACGGCCAGGACCTGTTTCCTTTGGGACACGATGATGTCGGCCGAAGCGGACAGGCCGGGCTTGAGCTTGCGGTCGGGGTTGTCGAGGGTGACGACGACCTTGAAGTCCTTGGATTCCTGGGTCGCGACGCCGGCCGTCGCCTTCAGGAGCGCCGAGCTGCCGATCTCGGTGACCTTGCCCTTGAAGATCGTGCCGGGCAGGGCGTCGACGCGGATGTCGGCTTCCTGGCCGAGGGAGACGCCGATAACGTCGGTTTCGTCGACCTCGACCTCGACCTCCATGACCGACAGGTCGGCGATGGTCAGCATGACCGTCCCCGGGTTGTTCATGGTGCCGATGATGGCCGTCTCACCTTCCTCGACCTGGAGGCTGGTGATGACCCCGTCGATCGGCGAGACGTAGGTCGTCTTGGCCAGGCTGTCCATGGTGCTCTTGAGGGACGCCTCGGCCTGCTTGATCTGAAACTCGATGGCGTTCGTCTGGGCCATGTCGACGTCGTACTGGGCTTTGGACGCTTCCAGCTGGTCCTTGGAGATGAGATTGTCGTCATAGAGCTGCTGCTGGCGGTCGAAGGAGCTCTTGTCCCTCTTCAGCCGGGCCTCCGACTGGATGAGGTCGGCTCTGGCGGCCCGGATGAAGTTCTGGTCGCGGTCGGCCATGGCTTCGTACTGGGTCGAGTCGAGCTTGAGGAGGAAATCGCCGGCCTTGACCTCCTGGCCCTCGACGACGCCGATCTTGACGATGCGGCCGGGCACCTGGGCGCTGATGTTGATGTTTTTCTTCGGCTTGACCTCTCCGGAGGCCGAGACGAGGGAAGTCAGGTCCTGCTTTTGAACTTTGTCAATGGTCACTTTGACCGTCTTCTCGCGGCGGGACTGGAGGTTGGCGACGACGATGGCGCCGACGACCACCAGGACGGCCAGGACGATCAACAGCTTTTTCCGCCGTTTGAAGAAACTCGCCTTTTCACTCATGGGTTCAAACCTTTCCGGTTGGATTCGGGTACTGTCCGTCTATTATACTACGGAAATCCGCCGCCGGGGTTCAGGGGGAAATGGGGACATGACCCTTTTCTCCGGAAAAGGGATCGTGTCCCCGATTTCCCGGTATATCGCCAAGTCGCGCTCCGCCCTTGCCTGGCCGCGACTTCCCCTATAATATAGGAGCCGATGGACGATCTCAAGGAATTCGCTAGGGCCGGCGAGGCGGCCGTCCGGGAAGCCGGCCGGTACCTGAAGGCGAATCTCGGCCGCGTCGTGGAGACGACCTACAAGGGGGCCGTCGATCTGGTGACGCCGTTCGACGTCGGGGCCCAGGAGCTCCTCGTGGGCCGGCTCTCGTCGGCCTTCCCGACCCACGGTTTTCTGGCCGAAGAGGGTCTGGAGAGGTCCGGGACCTCGGATTGCCGCTGGGTCATCGACCCTCTCGACGGCACGACCAACTTTGCCCACGCTTTCCCCGTTTTCTGCGTGTCCGCCGCCCTCGAATGCTCCGGCCGGCTCGCGCTCGGATTCGTCTACGACCCCGTGCGCGACGAGATGTTCCGGGCCGAGGCCGGGAACGGGGCCTGGCTCAACGGCGCCGCGATCCGCGTTTCCGGCGTCTCCGACCTGGGCCGAGGCCTGCTGGCGACGGGTTTTCCCTACGATGTCCGTTTGAGCCCGGAGAACAACCTCGATCATTGGGCCCGGCTCATCGTCCGCGCCCAGGCCATCCGGCGCTGCGGTTCGGCGGCCCTCGACCTGGCTTACGTCGCGTGCGGCCGTTTCGACGGCTTCTGGGAGCTCAAGCTCAAACCCTGGGACGTGGCCGCCGGGGCCCTGCTGGTCACGGAAGCGGGGGGCCGGGTCACGGACTTCGAGGAGCGGGCCTTTGCGCTGGGATCCCCGGAGGTCTTGGCGACGAACGGTCTCATCCACCCGGCGGTCGTCGCCGTCCTGAACATGCCGGGGATCAAGGAGGGGGGGAGATGACCTCCAGGATTCGCGTCATGGGGGGCCTGGCCGCCTGCGTGTGGATCTGCGGGCTCGCCCTGTCCTCCCCGGCCCGGCCTTGGTCGAAGCCTCAGGACCAAGCCGCCGGCCTTCCATCAGAGAAGACGATAGCCGTCGCGGCCGACGCCGGCTGGGTCGATACGGCCGTCGACGTCGGGCCCGGCGAGGAGCTTCGCATCTCCGCGTCCGGGGAGATCAGCCTGCAAAGAGGAAATCCCGAAGCCGTCTGCGGCCCCGAGGGGATCGATCTCGTGACCGTCGACCAGCCCATCCCCAACGTGAATCTCGGAGCGCTCATCGGCAAGGTCGTCCAGCCCGTCGCCCGGCGGGTCGACGAGGATTCGGGGATCGAGGTCCGGGACGAGATATTCGTCCTTTTCCCCCTCGGGCGGGAGACGACCGTGACCGCCCCGTTCAAGGGACGGCTCTACTTGGGCGTCAACGAGAACGTCCTCAAAGACAACGGAGGGTTGTACACGGTCGTCGTCGTCCGCCGCCCGGCCTGACGGCCGGCCGCGCTCAGCCCGTTTCCTCGGCCGCCTTCGAGGCCAGGTGGTCTTCCATGAACTGGGTGTTGTACCGGCCGGCCACGAAATCCGGATCGGACAAGACGTCCAGGTGCAGAGGAATGTTCGTCTTGATGCCGACGATGGTCGTTGTTTCCAGGGCCGCCCTCATCTTATGGATGGCCAGCTCCCGGCTCGGCGCGTAGGCGATGATCTTGGCCACGAGCGAATCGTAGTCCGGCGGGACGACCCAGCCCCCGTAGGCGGCGGAGTCGACGCGGATCCCCTCGCCTCCCGGCAGGACCAGGAAATCGATCTTGCCCGGCGACGGGGCGAAGGTCACCGGGTCCTCGGCGTTGATCCGGCACTCCATGGCGTGGCCCCGCATCTCGAGGGCGTAAGGCGGGGCGTACTTCTCTCCGGCGGCGATCCGGATCTGGGCCTTGATGAGGTTGATGCCGTAGACCATCTCCGTGATCGGGTGCTCCACCTGGACCCGGGCGTTGGCCTCCATGAAATAGAACTTGTGATCCTCATCGACCAGGAACTCGAACGTGCCCAGGCTCTGGTAGCCCACTTCGGAGGCCGCGTCCTCGACCTCCTTGATCATCCGGCGCCGCGTCTTCCAGTCGATGAACGGTGAGGGCGTCTCTTCGATGAGCTTCTGGTAGCGCCGCTGGACCGAGCACTCGCGTTCTCCGAACGCCGTGACCTTGCCCACCCGGTCGCCGATGACCTGGATCTCGATGTGCCGGGCTCCGCTGACGAACTTCTCGATATAGAGCGACGAGTCGCCGAAGGCCGCCTTGGCCTCGCCCTGGGCGATCGGGAACTGGTCCTCGAGCTGGGAGGCCGAGCGGCAGATCCGCATGCCCTTGCCCCCGCCGCCGGCCGCGGCCTTGATGATCACCGGGTAGCCGATCTTCGATGCGGTCTTCTTGGCCACGGCCAGGTCGTCGATGACCGCGTCGCTGCCGGGCAGGATGGGCAGGCCGGCTTTTTTCATCGTCTGGCGGGCTTTGTTCTTGTCGCCCATGAGCCGGATGATCGAGGCCGGAGGCCCGATGAAGACAAGCCCATGGGTTTTGCAGATCTCGGCGAACTTGGCGTTCTCGGCCAGGAACCCGTAGCCGGGGTGGATGGCGTCGGCCCCGGAGATCTCGACGGCGCTGAGGATGTTGGCGACGTTGAGGTAGCTCTCGGAGGCTTTGGCCGGCCCGATGCAGACCTTCTCGTCGGCGAGCAGAACGTGGAGGGCCTGGCGGTCGGCTTCGGAGTAGACCGCGACGCTCTTGATGCCGAGCTCGCGGCAGGAGCGGACGATGCGGAGGGCGATCTCCCCGCGGTTGGCGATCAGGATCTTGGAGAACATCGGGCCTCAGCTCCCCGGCAGGATGGCGAAGAGCTTCTGCCCGTACTCGACGGGCTTGGCGTTCTCGGCGTAGATCTCGACGATCGTCCCGTCGATATCGGCCTCGATCTCATTCATGAGCTTCATGGCCTCGATGATGCAGAGGGTCTGGCCCTTTTTCACCGAATCCCCGATGTCGACGAACGGCGCGGAGGACGGGTCGGGCGCCCGGTAGAACGTCCCGACCATCGGAGACGTGATGAGATGATGGCCTTTGGCGGCCTCGATCGCCTGGGCCCGGGCTTCGGCGGCCGCGGCGGTCTCCGGCGTCCCGGGC
>JBAVUQ010000128.1:0-3639 GCA_049696855.1 Candidatus Aminicenantales bacterium | reverse complement strand
TCCGGCCTGAGGGCGGCGGCATATGAAGCCTGTGCGGTCATCGCTTGCGATATTCCGGACGTTGATATCGCCTTCCTTCGCTCGCTCGCACGGGCGGCGGAGAACCACGAGATCGCCGTCCTCGTCGGTCCCACCGGCCTGCATGAACCGCTATTCGCCGTCTATCGCAAAACGATCATTCCGGAGATCGAGTCACTCTTCAGAACCGGAGAGCACAGCATTCTTCCTCTCTACAGGACTTGTCAGACCGCCGTCGTCCGGTTCGAAGACCCGGGCCGGATCCGCAATCTCAACACCCGCGCCGACTATGAAGCTTACCTCAGTTCGAAACCAGGGCGAACGAAGGGCCGTCTCAAAGGTCAGAGGACAAGTTCTGAAGCGCTCAGTCCCCGGGCCGCGGGGCGAAGCCATAAAAGAGAAAACGGCCCGCGACCTCACTTGCCAGGACCAGGGCGAACGCGAGGGTCAACAGAGGCCCGGAACCGGTCCCGGCGCCCGCAATAATTTCATCCCTGCTCATCACCATGATCAGAACGAAGACGCCCCCGGCCAACAAGGCCAATCTTCCGAAGAAGAGGAGACGGGAGCCTCGGACAGGCGGTCGAAGCGACGGCGTCGGCCGGTATCCGACGATTCCGTAGACGGGGGTCACAAAAGCCGCAAAGACAGCGTCCGCGGCGATGAAGTAGAACGAGGCGCTCCAGAGCGCCGAGAAGTACGATCCCGTGCCCAAAGGGGACCCGGTCGCCCAAGCCGTGGCCATGGCGCCCAAGCTCACGGCCGTCAGAAAGAACGATATCCCGATATACGCAGGATCCCAGGACGGCACGGACTCGAGGGCGTAGAGCCTGCCCATGCTGACCAGGAACAGGATCGCCGCGAGCGCCGCGGCGGCCATGACGGCCCGGATGAATGGTCCTGCGGTGCGTCCCGTGACGACGAGGACGAGGGCCAGGGCCAGGAGGGCGATGAAGGCGAGCTCGAAAAAGATCTCGCGGCTGAGCCAGGACGTCCGGAAATTGGCCAGCGTCCGGTGGGCCCGGAACGGATGATGGAGATGGAAAAAGGACAGCCCCGCCGCGATCGCGACGAGGCCGAACGTCATCCCCCAGATGACGAGGACCTTGCCGCGGGCCGTCGAACTCCATGCGGTTTCGGCGGGCGACAGGACGAGCAGCGGAAAGACGAGGAGAAACGCACCGACGGCCGTCTGGCCGGCGATCGTGAAGGCGACGAGCGGCCACTCCTTGAGCATGAGCGGCTAGACTTCTTCCCAGTTGGCCACTTCCGCGGCGCGCTCCGCGGCCCGGGCGGCGTCGCGGTGGGGCTTGATGATGAGGGCCGGCTCGGTCTGCGCGGGATCGGGCAGCGGGAAGATCTGACGGACGTCGCCGTATTTCTTTCTGAGCTCGGCCATGTCGCCGAAGTCGAGGGCCCGCTGCGGGCAGGACGCGACGCAGGAAGGCGTCCCTCCGGCGTCGATCGCGTCATAGCAGAAGTTGCATTTGGAAACCGTGTTCGTCCGAGCGTCGAAGCGGAGGGCCGTGTAGGGGCAGGCCCATTCGCAGTAGCGGCAGCCGATGCAGGCGCCGGTATCGACGAAAACGATGCCGTCGTCGCGCTTGGTGATGGCCTTGACCGGACAGGCCAGGCCGCAGACCGGCTTCTCGCAGTGGTTGCAGGCCATCGAGACGTTGTAGGAGACGACGGAGGGGACCCAGACGTCGCCCTTCTTCTCCCAGCCGCCGCCGGTCACTTCATAGACCCTGCGCCACAGCACCCCGGGCTCGAGGTCGTTACGGTCCTTGCAGGCAACCTGGCAGGCCTTGCAGCCGCTGCAGGCCGCGGCGTTGAAGAAGAACCCGTATTGCGTCACCATCTCAAGCCGTCTCCGCTTTCTCGACCTGGACCATGATCGTATGCTGAGCGTTGCCGAAGGCGAGCGGCGTCCAGCGCTCCGAGGTGAGGACGTTGACCGAGCCGCGCCGGTCGACGCCGTTCTTGTCGGGCGTCCACCAGGCCCCCTGCGGCAGGGCGACGACGCCGGGCATGAGGCGCGGCGTCACCCGGCACTTGACCACGAGGGCGCCGCGGTCGTTCCAGACCCTGACGAGGTCGCCGTTCTTGATCTTCCGCGGCCCGGCGTCGACGGGATTGATGAACAGGCGTTGGGGGAACGCCTCTTCCAGCCAGTCGACGCCCTCCAGGGTCGAATGGACGCGCGAGAGGTAATGGTGTCCGATGGCCGAGAGCGGGTACTTCGCCGCCTCCGGCCCGAACGGGCTCTCCCACTCCTGGATGTACTTGGGCACGGCCGGGATCTCGGCCGGCCGGTCCATGTCGTGGAGCTTCTTCGAGAAGATCTCGATCTTGCCGGACGGCGTCGCCAGGGGATGCTTTTCCGGGTCGCGCCGGAAATCGGCCAAAGCCACGGCCGGCCGCGTCACGGGAAGCGAGAAGACCCCGGCGTTCGTCCGTTCCAGCTCGTCGAGCGTCGGCAGGCCCGGGAACCGCGACTGGCGATAGCGGTCGAGCGACCAGACGATCCAATCGCGCTCGGTCCGGCCTTCGGTGTATTCCTTTTCGAGGCCGAGGCGGGCCGCGATCTCGGAGGCGATGCGGTAATCGCTCTTCGTCTCGAAGGGCGGCTCGACGATCTTCGGCATGAGCAGGACCTCGTCGCCGTATTTCCAGCCGTCCTCGAGGCCCCAGGTCTCGAACTGGGTGCAGACCGGGAGCAGGATGTCGGCGAAGCGCGCGGTCGGGGTCAGGAAGTTGTCCTGGACGAGGAGGAATTCGACCTTCTTCTCGTCGGCCAGGATGCGGGCCGTCCGGTTGACGTTGCCGTGCTGGTTGATGAGGGCGTTGCAGGCGACGGCCCAGATACACTTGATGTCCGTCGTGAGCTTCGGGGCATCCCGGACGCCGTCGGCCCCGGTCATGTCCTTGCCGCGCAGGACCGCTTCGGTCCAGAGGAAGCTCGGGATCATGGCCCGGACCGGATTCTCGCCGGTCGGGAAGACGAGCCAGAACGGCCCGCCGTCGGGGGCCTGGAGGGCGATGCCGCTGGCCCAGCCTCCGGGGACGCCGACGTTTCCGGTGATGGCCGCCAGAACGCAGCCGGCCCGGACGGCCTGTTCGCCGTAGGCGCGGCGCTGCATGCCGTAGCCCTGGTAGAGGACGCCGGGCTTGGCCGTGGCATACTCGCGGGCGATGCGGGCGATCGTCTCGCGGGGGACGCCGCAGATCTTCTCGGCCCATTCGGGCGACTTGGGGACTCCGTCGCGCGCCCCGAAGAGATAGTCCTTGTAGCTTTCGGCGCCCTCGGCCCCGGCGGGCATCTGCGTCCCGTCGAAGCCGACACAGTGGGTGCGCACGAACTCGGCGTCGTGCAGGTCTTCCGTGACGATGACGTGGGCCATGGCCGACATCATGGCCGCGTCCGTGCCGGGGCGGATGGGCACCCACTCGTCGGCCAGGGCGACCGCGCTCAGGGTCATCCGCGGGTCGATGCAGACGACGCGGGCGCCTTTCTCCCGGGCCTTCTGGACGAAATACTCGCTGTTCGTGCCGTCGCGCATCTCGGCCGGGTTCCAGCTCCACATGAGGATGTATTTCGAGTTGAGCCAGTCCTGGCGC